>CAZNIX010000407.1:0-4590 GCA_964573125.1 uncultured Thermoanaerobaculia bacterium | reverse complement strand
CCGCGGCCGGACGAGCCCGCGGGGACCTACCACACGCCGGGCGACCGCCTGCGCCCGCGCTGGGATTCGGGCTACCGACCCGAGCGCGCGCTCGCGCTCTGGCCGGACGGCGAGGAGGTCGCCTCCGGGCGCGCCGACCACGGCGCGGACGGCCGGGCCGCGCTCGCTCTCCCCGCGCTCGCCGCCGGCGCCTACCGCCTGCACTACCGCACCGAGGACGACGCCGGCCAGGCCTTCGAGACCCGGCGCGAGCTGGTCGTCGCCGCCGACGGCGCCACCCCGCTGCCGCTGCCGGCGGTGCTGCTGGTCGAGCGCACCGCGGTCGCCCCCGGCGGGACCGCGCGGGTGTTCGTCCACTCGGGCCTCGCGGGGCAGGAGATGGTGCTCGAGCGCTTCCGCGGCGGCCGGCGGATCGAGCGCACGGCGCTGGTCGCCGGCGGGGGCGGCCGGATCCTCGAGATCCCGGTCGGCGCCGGCGACCGCGGCGGCTTCGGCCTGCGCCTGACCGCGCTCAGCGACCACCAGTTCATGGCGCTCGGCGGCAACGTCTTCGTCCCCTGGGACGACCGCGAGCTCACGGTCGAGTTCGCGACCTTCCGCGACCTCCTCCGCCCCGGCCAGCGCGAGACCTGGCGGGTGAGCGTGCGCGGCGACGAGGCCGCGCTCGGCGCCGGCGCCGCCGAGCTGCTCGCCTACATGTACGACCGCAGCCTCGACCTCTTCGCGCCCCACCAGCCCGCCGACCCGCTCGGCCTCTACCCGAACCTCACCTGGGTGCCGCCGGCGCGGGCGAGCCTCGGCGTCGCCTACCGGACGTGGCGGCACTCGGAGAACTGGGGTGGGGCGCCGCCGCCGCCCGAGCTGCGCGCCGACCAGTGGCGGTTCTTCGGCGGCTACTCGATCGGCGGCCCGGGGGGCGGCGGGCCGCTCGGGGCGAGGCGGATGCGCCTGGCGCAGGAGATCCCGAGGCCGATGGCCGCGGAGGCGGTCGCGGTCTCGGGTGGCGTCGAGGACGGCGTCGCCGCGCGTTCCCTCGACCAGGCCGCCGCCCCGGCCGCCCCGCCGGCCGAGGCGCCCGCCGAGCCCGTCGAGCTGCGCTCCGAGTTCGCCGAGACCGCGTTCTGGCAGCCGCACCTGGTGCTCGGCGAGGGGGGCGAGGTCGGGTTCGAGTTCACCGTCCCCGACGCGGTCACCGAGTGGAGCGTCTGGGTCCACGCGCTGACCCGCGACCTGCGCGCCGGCTCGACCGAGCGCCGGGCGCGCACGGTCAAAGAGCTGCTGGTGCGGCCGTACGTGCCGCGCTTCCTGCGCGAGGGCGACCGCGCCGAGCTGCGCGTGGTGGTCAACAACGCCGGTGAGGAGACGCTCACCGGCACGGTCGCGATCCGCGCGGTCGATCCCGAGAGCGGCGCGGACGTCTCGGCCGCGCTCGGCCTGGGGGAGGGGGGCCAGGAGAGGCCGTTCACCGCCGAGCCGGACGGCGGCGCCACGGTCACCGTGCACCTCATGGCGCCCCAGCGAGTCGGCGCCTACGCGCTCGAGGTCACCGCCCGCGCCGGCGGCCTCTCCGACGGCGAACGCCGGCCGCTGCCGGTGCTCCCGGGGCGGCTCCACCTCGCCCAGTCGCGCTTCGCCGCGCTCCGCGGCGCCGACCGCCGCACCCTCGCGTTCCCCGACCTCGCCGCGCAGGCCGGGCCCGCGGCCGACCCGACGCTCGTCACCGACCGGCTGATCGTCACCCTCGACGGCCAGCTCTTCTACGGCGTGCTCGCGGCGCTCCCCTACCTGGTCGAGTACCCCTACGAGTGCACCGAGCAGACGCTCAACCGGTTCGTGTCGACCGCGATCGTCAGCTCGGTCTTCGAGCGCTACCCGGCGGTGGCGGCGATGGCGAAGGAGCTGGCGGCGCGCGAGACCCGCTTCGAGGCCTTCGACGCGCCCGACCCGAACCGCGACCTCCTGCTCGAAGAGACCCCGTGGCTGCGCCAGGCGCGCGGGGGAGACGAGCCGCCGGAGGCGCTGATCAAGGTGCTCGACCCGAGGATCGCCGCCGCCCAGCGCGACGCCGCGCTGGCCGCGCTCGCCGAGGCGCGGACCGCCGCGGGCGGCTTCCCGTGGTGGCCGGGCGGACCGCCCTCGCCGTACATGACGATCTACATCCTCCAGGGGCTGTCGCGCGCGCTCGAGCGCGGCGCCGAGGTGCCGGCCGAGCTGACCGCGCCGGCGTGGCGCTACCTCCACGAGTGGTGGACCGAGGAGGAGACCCGCGTGCTGGTCAAGGGCGAGCACTGCTGCATCGAGCTGGTCACCTTCCTCAACTACGTGCTCTCCTCGTACCCCGAGAGCGGCGAGTGGACCGGCGGCGTCTTCTCCGAGAAGGACCGCGCGCGCATGCTCGAGCGCTCCTGGGAGCGCTGGCGCGAGCATTCGCCGCGGCTCAAGGTCTACCTCGCGCTGACGCTCGCGCGCGCCGGCCGCGGCGAGGACGCGCGGCGGGTGTTCGCGAGCGTGATGGACTCCGCGAAGACCGACCGCGACCTCGGCACCTACTGGGCGCCCGAGGAGCGCGCCTGGCTCTGGTACAACGACACCGTCGAGACCCACGCGCTCGCGCTCGCCGCGCTCTCGGAGCTGGCGCCCGACGACCCGCGGCGCGACGGCCTCGTCCAGTGGCTCTTCCTGGACAAGAAGCTCAACCACTGGAAGTCGACCCGCGCCACCGCCGAGGCGATCTGGGCGCTGGTCGCAAGCCTCGAGAAAGACGGCGCGCTCGGCGCGGCCGAGGCGGCGCGGGTGCTCGTCGGCCCGCTCGAGCGCACCTTCCGCTTCGAGCCCGGCGAGTACACCGGCAAGGGCCACCAGCTCGTGGTCCCGGGCCCCGAGGTCGATCCCGCGACGATGGCCGAGGTGGTGGTCGAGAAGGACACTGGCTCGAATGGGGAGGGGGGGCTGCTCTTCGCCTCGGCGACCTGGCACTTCTCGACCGAGACGCTGCCGGCGGAGGCGGCCGAGGGCGGCCTCTTCACCGTCCGCCGGCGCTTCTTCCGCCGCCTCCGGGAGGGCGGCGAGTGGGTGCTCCGACCGCTCGGGGAGGGCGAGCCGCTCGCGGTCGGCGACCAGGTCGAGGTCCACCTCTCGCTCACCGCCCGCCACGCCGCCGAGTACATCCACCTGCGCGACCCGCGCGGCGCCGGGTTCGAGCCCGAAACCCTGACCTCGGGCTACCGCTGGGACCTCGGCCTCGGCCGCTACGAGGAGATCCGCGACAGCGGCACCAACTTCTTCATCGAGTGGCTGCCGGCCGGCGAGTACACCCTGAAGCACCGCCTGCGGGCCGCCACCGCCGGCGCCTTCCGCTCCGGCCCGGCGACGCTCCAGTCGATGTACGCGCCCGAGTTCACGGCCTACTCGTCGGGGGCGGAGCTGGCGGTGGCGGGGGAGTAGCGGGAGGCGGGCCGGCGGGCGTTTCAGACCCCGCCGATCACGCCGCCACGAAGGGAGTCCGGCTGGGAAGCAGCGGGGCGGCCGGCCGGCGGTCCAAACGGTTGAAGCCGAATTCCGGTGGCCTGGATCGGGCGCCGCGCTGGAGCGGCGCCGGCGGCGAAAGGCCTCGCAATCACCGCTCTCACCAGCGTCGGGTCGCGGGCGAACGGGTGGCACCGCGGTTGCTGGATCGGTCCCGTGGAAGGGGGCGATTCGACCCGGCCGCGGCCGCCTCGGGCGTCCGGCCGAAAAGGAGAGTCGCCATGCGCATCGACCGTTACGCGTTCTGGATTCTGCTCGCCGCGCTCGGCGCCGCGGCCGCGCTCGCCCCGACCCCGGCGGCGGCCGCCGGCGTGGAGCTGACGCCGATCGTCGGCTACAGCTCCACCGACTACGAGTTCAGCCAGGGCTTGACCTGCCTCGCGATTTTCGCCGACTGCACGCTCCGCGGAGAAAGCGACGACGGGGCGGCGTTCGGCCTGATCCTCGGCGTCGAGCTGCGGCCCGGCTGGCAGCTCGAGCTGCTCGCCAACCGCCAGGAATCCGACGTCGATGCCCGCGGGCGCCTGGTTTCCCTCAACCCCGGCATCCCCGACGTGGTGTTCACGGAAACGGTCGATTTCGAGGTGACTCACCTCCAGGTCGGCGCCGCGCGCACCTTCGGCGAGGGGAGGCTGCGCCCGTTCGTCGGCGCGGCGGTCGGCGTCAGCCGGGTCGAGGTCGACCCCGGCGACCGCCAGGTGACCGAAAGCTCGTCGGAAGACGCCCTCTCCGCCAGCGCCGGGGGCGGGGTCAAGGTCGATCTCTCGGACCGCCTCGGAGTGCGCCTCGAAGGGCGCGGCTGGTGGGTCGACCTCGGAGAGGAGGCGGGCGGCGACGTCACCCAGCTCGCCGCGGCCGCCGGCCTCGTCGTCCGCTTCTGAGTCCGCCATGCGCCTGCGGTACACCCTGATGGAGGAAACACCAACCACGGAGAGCGTTACCGTTCGTAACGAGCATCAGGGTGTTTCTTCGTAGCAGCGCCCTCCCGCCTTTTGACGGGCACGCGGCGGGACGCCCTGCGACGGGCGTCCCGCCGCGGCCGTCGGCTCAGCCCGCCAGCCGGGC
>CAZNIX010000406.1:0-4598 GCA_964573125.1 uncultured Thermoanaerobaculia bacterium | reverse complement strand
CCGCGACCTCCCGCGGCGGCGCGGCGGCGCGACGGCCGGGGGGCAGCGGCGCCAGCCAGACGTCCGGGTAGCGGTCGGTCGCCGGGTCGTCGGTCAGCCGCACCGGCGCGCCGACCAGCTCGAGCGTCGCCGGGTCGATCGGGGCGGCGAAGACGTTGTAGTCGGTCGCGAAGTGGTCGTGCCCGCCGGTCGAGGCGCCGAACGCGAGCGCGCGGCCGTCGCGCGAGACCATCGGGAAGTAGAGGTAGCCCTCGGACCCGGGCATCCGCGGGTCGAATTTGCGCAGCAGAGTGACGGTCTCGCCGGTTTCGAGGTCGAAGCGATCGATCGGACCGCCGCCCGCCGGCATGAACACGCCCCAGCGGCCGTCGGGGCTGAACGTCGGCTCGCAGCCGTCGAGCACGCGCCTCTGGAGGACCCTCCGGGCGGCGGCGTCGTAACGCGAGAAGCTGGGCGCGGCGTGGGTCGCCCAGCGCAGCGTGGGATCGATCAGCCAACCCAGCTCGGGGCGGGGCTCGGTGGTCAGCGGGCGGCTCTGGCCGGTCGCGAGGTCGAGCAGGTGCGTGCGGCCGTCGGCGCCGACGTGAATCAGCTCGTCGTCGCCGCGCCAGACGGCGGCGCGGTTGCCCCAGCCGTAGGTGCGGGCCTGCTCGGCGAGGGTGCGCGTCGAGGCGACGGTGCCGGTGGCGGGGTCGAGCGTGAGGAGGCGGAGCGGGCCGGAGGGGTCGTCGTCGGAGTAGCGGTCCTTGGGGACGGGGCGGGCGAGGTAGGCGAGGCGGGAGCCGTCGGGGGAGATGTGAGGGCAGCAGTGCTGGAGGACAGGCTCGTCGGGGGTGAGCTGGCGGAGTCGGGTGCCATCGAGGCGCTGGTAGTAGAGGCGCCAGTCGCCGGTGCGGTTGGATTCCCAGACGACGTAGCCTTCGCCCAAGACGGCAGATGAGGCGCTCGCCGGGTCGGGGCGGCGCGCGGTGGGCACGGGATCGCCCGTGGCGGCGTCGTAGAGGATCCAGTCGCCGGAGGACAGCTCGCGGGCGGAGAACTGGTAGATGACCAGGCGCTTGGGAGCCAGGCGCGGGTCGCGGTGCGCGAGGAGGTCGTAGAGGCGGGCGCGGGAGGCGTGGGCGCCGCCGGCGTTGACGGCGATGCGGTCGAGCGGGCGCGCGAGGGCGAGGCTCAGGTGCTCCGCGAGGCCGGCGCCGTCGCCCCAGCCGAGGTCGGGCTGGGAGAAGACGTTGGTGTAGCTGTCGCCGAGGAGGAGGACGTCGGCGGCCGGGTCGGGGGCCCAGGGGCGGCCGCCGGGGGTCTCGACGCGGCGGAGCGGGACGGTCTGGGGCGGATAGAGCGCGGAGGCCGGCGGGAGCTCGAGCAGGCGCGCGAGGTCGCCGGCGCCGGTCACCGGCTCGGGCGCGCGGGCGCTATAGGCGGTGGGCAGAGCCGGCGGGAGCAGGCCCTCGGCCGCGATCGCCGCCGCGAGAGAGCGCGCGGTGCGCTCGACGGCGGCGGGAGTCCAGTGGGTGTCGGTGGCGAGGAACTGGGCGTCGCCGGTGGCGCGGCCGTGGGCGAGCAGATCGGGTGCCGGGTCGAACACAGGCACGCCGGCGCCGGCGAGGTCCTCGACGAACCGCCGCCACGAGGGGTTCTCGAGCGGCGTCTCGGGCGGTCGGAGGCCGGCGATCAGAAGCTCGGGGTGGACCCCGGGCTTGACCGGGGTCGGGAGGACGAGAAGCGCGATGCCGGTAGCGGCGAGGTCGCGGTGGAGCGCGAGGAGGGCGGCGGTGGGGTCGGGCTGGGGCGCCGGCCGCCACGACTCCCCCGCCGCGGCGCGGGCGCGCAGGGTCGCGGGCTCGAGGAAGCCGGGGCCGGTGAGGTGGCGGACCGAGGGGAGGAAGAAGAGCCAGCCGTCGGTTCCGAGCACCACCTGCTCGTTGCCGGCGCCGAGGAGCGCGGTCTGGAGCCACTGCGCGGGCGGCAGGGCGAGGCGGGCGACGGCGGACTCCTCTTCGAGGCGGTTTTCGAACGCGTTCATCGCCGCGAGCAGCTCGCGGTTGCCGGCGAGCGGGCCGCGCTCGGCCGCGGTCGCGGCGGCGCGACGGGCGCCCTCGGCGAGACCGGACCAGGCGGCGAAGCGGTCGGGGCGCGCCAGCTCGGCGACCGGCACCGCCACCGCGGCGAGCAGGAAGAGTACGGCGAGGGCCAGCGCCAGCGGCCGCGAGACCGCCGTGCGGCCGATCTCCTCGTGCGCGCGGCGCTCGCGGGAGAGGGGGTCGTGGACGGTCATCGGCGGCGCGGGCGGCTCAGAAGATGAAGTAGATGAACGGGTTGTAGCCCTGGCTCGCCATCGCGACCAGGGCGAGCGCGAGCAGGCCGAGCGCGGCCAGCCCCTTGGGCCAGGTCAGGCGGCGCGACCAGTCCCAGGTCTGGGGCGCCGCAAACGCGATGCCGGCGGCGAGGACCAGCACCAGCACGTGATAGCGGTCGTAGATCAGCGCCGGCACCAGCGCCGCGGCCGGTCCGGGGTCGCCGGCGCCGACCATCGCCGCCAGGTAGCGGCCGGCCGCCGGCAGGTCGGCGGCGCGGAAGAAGACCCAGCCGACGGTCACGACCAGGAAGGTCAGCGCCACTCGCAGCGGGCGCGGCAGCGCGCGCCAGGGCCCGCGCTTGCCCATCGCCCGCTCGAGCGCCAGCCAGCCACCGTGGAGCGCGCCCCAGAGGACGAAGTTCCACGACGCGCCGTGCCACAGGCCGCCGAGCACCATCACGGTGCCGAGGTTGGCATAGGTGCGCCGCGGGCCGCGCCGGTTGCCGCCGAGCGGGACGTAGAGGTAGTCGCGCAGCCAGGTCGAGAGCGAGACGTGCCAGCGCCGCCAGAAGTCGGTGATCGACTCCGCCTTGTACGGCGAGTCGAAGTTCTTGGGGAAGACGAAGCCGAGCATCAGCCCGAGCCCGATCGCCATGTCGGAGTAGCCGGAGAAGTCGAAGTAGATCTGGAAGCCGTAGGCGGCCGCGCCGAGCCAGGCCTCGGCCGCGCGCACCCCGGCGGCGTCGAACGCGGCGTCGGCGACCCAGCCGCAAGGGTTGGCGAGCAGGACCTTCTTCGCCATCCCGAGGCAGACGAAGACCGCGCCGCGGGCGAAGCGCTCGACCGAGTGGAGGCGGCGGCGGAGCTGGTCGGCGACCTCGTTGAAGCGGATGATCGGGCCCGCGACGAGCTGCGGGAAGAGCGACACGTAGCAGGCGAAGTCGACGAAGTCCGCGAGCGCGCGCGTGCGCCCGCGGTAGACGTCGAGCGTGTAGCTCATCGACTGGAAGGTGTAGAAGCTGATGCCGAGCGGCAGCGTCACGCGCAGCGCGGTCTCGAGGCGCCAGGACGGCGCGCCGAGCGCGGCCAGCGCGGCGTCCCAACTCTCGGTCGCGAAGTTGAAGTACTTGAAGAAGCCGAGGAGCGTCAGGTTCGAGACGACCGACGCCACCACCCAGGCGCGGCCGGGGCGCGCGCCCGCCGCCTCGTCGCCGACCGGCGCCGCCTCCCCCGCCACACCCAGGCCGGCGCGCCGGCGCGCGCGCTCGATCGCGCGGCCGCAGGCGTAGTCGATCAGCGTCGACAGCAGCATCAACCCCATGAACAGCGGGTTGGCCCAGCCGTAGAACGCGTACGAGAGCAGCGCCAGCGCGCCGTTGCGGCCGCGCGGCGGCAGCAAGTAGTAGACGAGGAGCGCCGCCGGCAGGAAGTAGTAGAAGAACAGGTGGGAGCTGAAGACCATGGCGCGTCCGGCCGGCGGGTAGGATACACAGCCCATGCCAGCCGGCGCCCCCGCCCACCCCCCCGATCATCCGCTCGCCGCCGGCCTCGCCTGGGCGGCGCTCGGCCTGCTGCTCGCGGCCACGCTGGTCGGCGCCGCCACGCTCGACCGCCGCGACTGGCCCGGCCTGGTCGGCGACGAGGCCGCCTACCTGATGATGGCCGAGAGCCTGGCCTGGGACGGCGACGTGCGCTACTCGCGCGCCGACTACGACCGCTTCGTCGCCCACTGGGGGCGGCGGCCCGACGGGTTGATCCTCCAGAGCGGCGACGGCGGCGCGACCCTGACCTACGGCAAGCCGGCGCTCTACTCGGCGTGGCTGGCGCCGTTCGTCCGCCTCTCCCCCACCCGCGGCGCGGCGACCGCGAACGCGCTCTTGCTGGCGCTCGCGGCGGTGATTGCGGCGCGCGCGCTGCGCCCGGCTCTCGGCGCGGCGGCGCCGCTCTGGGTCGCGGTCTTCGTCTTCGCCTCGGTCGCGTTCGCCAGCGTCTTCTGGGCGCACGGCGACCTCTTCCTCGCGTGCCTGACCGCGCTCGGGCTGGCGCTGGTCTACGGCGCCCGGGAAGGCGGCGGCGCGCGCAGGCGGAAGCCCGCCGCCGGCGCGGCGGAGGCTCCCTCGAGCCCATCGCCGGCGGCGGCTCGGCTCGGCCGCAAGCCCCCCGGCGCCGGGGGTCCCGGCGAGCCAACCGCGAGAGCGAACCCGGAGCCGGCCGCCGGGCCCGTCACGATCACCGCCCGCTTGGGTGGGTGCTCCTCCGGAAACCAGTCGGCGGGTCCGTACGGGTCGCTCGCCTGAGC
>CAZNIX010000405.1:0-4607 GCA_964573125.1 uncultured Thermoanaerobaculia bacterium | reverse complement strand
AAGGCAGGAAGGACGGGATTGAAGGTGGAAAGGACATGGAGGAAGGGAGGTTTGGAGCATGGATACTGGGTACGGGAGATGGCAGGCGTTCTGAGGGGACAGGGCTTTGCCGTGCAGGTGGAAAAAGGCCTGGGAAAGGGCAAATCCGTGGACCTGGAAGCCCGCAGAGAGGGCAGAAAAATAGCCGTTGAGGTTGAAACCGGCAAGTCGGATGCTATCAGTAATATCAGGAAGGCTCTGGAGGCCGGATATGACCGTGTCCTTGTGGTCTGCCTTGATGATGGTCTCAGGAAACGGATACAGGAGCAGATTGATGCAATTGATGTTTCAGGCAGGGAAAGGATTCTTGTCTTGAATCTGAAGGAAGCACTTAATGGCACCTGCATAGTTAGATTAACGGCATAAACGGCAGGCCGTGGAAGGCTTCAATATAACTACTGAGCGACAGCCATATTTTAATATGGCAGTTAACTGTGATAAGGCCCGGATCATCGTCAACCCATCCGTCCTCGAAGAGAATTACCTTCCCGAGCGCATATTGCATAGCGAAAGCAAGATAGCGGAGATTGAAGAATACCTGTCGCCTGCCTTGAGAAATGAAAGGCCTTTGCATTTATGGCTTTACGGTGCTCCCGGGACAGGGAAAACCGCTACGGCCAGATACGTGCTGGAAAAGATGCAGCGCAAATCGAATATCAAAGGACTGTACATAAACTGCTGGCAGCATGAGTCACTTTATTCAATCCTCGATTACATCACAACCGAGTTGAGAATTCTCAGAGCCGAGGAGCAGAGAACGGCCAGGAAGCTCGAGAAATTCCAGCAGTACCTCAAGGACGAGCCGTTCATTCTTATCGTCGATGAGATTGATAAACCCGCTCCCCATGAGAGAGAGGCCATCATCTATGCCTTCTGCTGTTTTCCAAAGGTCGGATTGATAAACATCTGCAATTCCTGCGACCCTCTTTTTGAGCTCGATGCAAGGGTAAGGTCGAGGCTGAATCCCGCGCTCGTGGTATTCAAGTCATACACGCCCGAAGAGCTGACGGCCATCCTTACCGAGCGAGCCCAGGAGGCCCTTGCGGATGGCAGTTTCGGGCCGGAGACGCTTCAGCATATAGCAGGGCTTGCAAATGGCGATGCAAGCCTTGCCCTTCAAACCCTAAAGAACGCCGCGGGGCTGGCGCCGAGCGCGCCGAGCACCCGCTCAAGGCGGGCCAGCTCGAGCGGCTCGCGGCCGCCGAGCAGGCGCTCGACCGCGCCCGGCTCGAGCCCGAGCGCGGCGGCCACCGCGGCCGCGCTGGTGCCGCGCTCCTCGATCAGCGCCGCGAGCAGCGCCGCCGCCCGCTCCTCGACCGTGGTCGCCATCGTCCCGGATGATACGCGGCGGACGGCCGGGCGTTCTCAGCGCTGCCGGATCGCCACCGCCACCGGCAGCCGCGCCGCCCGGATCGCCGGGAAGACGCCGCCGGCGAGGCCCATCGCGAGCGCGTAGACCAGTCCGGCGGCGAGCAGCCCGGGGGTCACCGCGAGCTGGAACGCGACCTGGGAGAACGACTGCCAGTTGATCGTCGCGGTCTGGTAGCCGTTGACCGCGAGGTAGGCGAGGCCGCCGCCGGCGAGGCCGCCGGCGAGCGCGAGCAGGAGCGACTCGGCGAGCACCGAGACGACCACCGGCCCGCCCGCGAAGCCGATCGCGCGCAGGGTCGCGATCTCGCGCGTGCGCGCCGCGACCGCGGTGTACATCGTGTTGAGCGCGCCGAAGGTGGCACCGAACGCCATCACCAGCGCGATCAGGCCGCCGAGCACGCCGACCATCGTGCGCAGCAGGACCGACTGCTCGGCGAGGTACTCGTCCTCGCGGTAGACGTCGACCTCGAGCCGCTTGTCGGCGGTCAGCGCGTCCTTGAAGCGCTTGAAGTCGGCCGGCGAGGCGAGCCGCACCGCCACCGACTGGAAGGTGTTGCCGCGCCGGTAGGCCGGCTGCAGCACCCTGGCGTCGGTCCAGATCTCCGACTCCGCGATCGAGCGGTCGGCGGTGAAGACGCCGACCACGGTCCAGGTGTTCTCGCCCCAGCGCAGCTCCCGGCCGACGTCGAGGCCCTCGAACTGCCCGGCCGCGGCGCGGCCGGCGAGGATCTCGTTGCGCCCGGGCTCGAAGCGCCGCCCCTCGACGATCTCGATCTCCGGCCGCACCGCGAACGCCGCCGGCCCGACGCCGCGCAGCGGCACGTTCGCGGGCGTGCCGGTCGCGCGCTTGAGGAGGTCGACGATCACGAACAGCTCGGAGGAGGCGAGCGGCCCGTCGGCGCTCTGGGCGACCCCGGGCGCCTGCTCGATGATCCGCGTCTGCTCGAGGTCGAAGCCGCTCGACATCTCGCTGTCGCTGCCGGCGCGGAGCACGATCGCGGCGTCGGCCGAGCCCGCGCGCTCCATCACCGCGCGGAAGCCGGCGGCGATCGAGAACACCGCGACGAACACCGCGACCACGCCGGCGAAGCCGGCGACCGCGACCGCCGACGAGCCGAGCCGGCGGCCGATCGACTTCAGGTTGACCGCGGTGACCGCGAAGACCTGGGCCAGCCAGCGCATCGCCGTCTACCCCCGCCTCAGGGCGTCGACGATCTCGAGCCGCATCGCCAGCCAGGCCGGGATGCCGCCGGAAGCGAGGCCGAGCAGCGCCGCGAGCGCCGCGCCCAGCGCCAGCGACTCGGGCGGCATGCGGAACACCGGCAGGAAGGCCTCGAGCAGCGGCCGCAGCACGGGGATCGCGAGCCAGACCATCGCCAGCCCGACCGCGGCGGCGGCGAGCACGAGCAGGAGCGACTCGCCGAGCACCAGGCCGAGCACCGCGCGGTCGGTGAAGCCGACGGTCTTGAGCACGCCCAGCTCGGCCGTGCGCTCGCGCACCGCCTGGGCCATGGTGTTGCCCGCGATCAGCAGGATGACGAAGAACACCACGGCGACGATCGCCATCAGGATCGCGCCGGTGTCGCCGATCTGGGCGGCGAAGCCGCGCATGAACTCCTTCTCGGTCGAGGTCTTGGTCCCGGCCTCGGAGTTCTCGAACCCCTGGTCGATCGCGAGCGCGACCCGGTCGGCGTGCTCGGGGTCGTCGACCTCGACCACGTACCAGCCGACCAGGCCGATGTCGCCCATGCGCTCCATCAGGTAGTCCCAGCGGAAGTAGAACTGGGTCTCGTCGACGTCCGGGGTGGCGCCGGTGTAGATGCCGACGAGGTCGAACTCGAAGGTGTCGGGACCGCCGTCGCGCGGGCGCCAGAACGTCGGCTGGATCGGGATCCGCTGGCCGACCCTCCAGTCGAAGCGCCGCGCCAGCTTGGCGCCGGCGATCGCGCCGGTGCGGGTGGCGAGCCAGGCCTTCCGCTGGTCGTCGGGCAGCGTGTACTCGGGGTAGATCGCGAGGAACTCGTCGGGCACGACCGCGATCTGCGGGAAGAAGTTCCGCTTGTCCTTGTAGACGCCGCCGAACCAGGTGTTGTGGGTGGCGGCGGCGACCCCCGGGACGCGGCGGATCTGCTCGAGGTAGCGCAGCGGCAGGAGCTGGATGATGGTCACCCGGTGGATGGTCAGCAGGCGCTTCTGGCCGGCGATCTCGATCCCGGCCTCGAAGCCGTACTTGATCGCCATCAGGAGGCCGAAGAGGAAGAACGCGGCGACGATGGCGAGGAACGTGAACGCCGTGCGGAGCCAGCGCCGCCCGAGGTTGCGCCACAGCAGGTGGAGGTACTTCACGCCGCCGCCTCCTCGACCAGCACGCCCTTGTCGAGGCGCAAGAGGCGCCGCGCCCGCTCGGCCGCGCGCGGGTCGTGGGTGACCATGACCACGGTCTTGCCCTGGCGCTCGTTGAGCGCCGCGATCAGGTCGAGGATCTCGCCGCCGGTCGCGCGGTCGAGGTCGCCGGTCGGCTCGTCGCAGAGCAGGATCGTCGGGTCGTTGATGATCGCGCGCGCGATCCCCACCCGCTGCTCCTGGCCGCCCGAAAGCTGCGCCGGGACGTGGTGCGCGCGGTCGGCGAGGCCGACCAGATCGAGCGCGGTCGCGACCCGCTTGCGGCGCTCGGCGCGCGAGAGCGGAGTGAGCAAGAGCGGCAGCTCGACGTTGCGCGCCGCGGTCAGGACCGGCAGGAGATTGTAGAACTGGAAGATGAAGCCGACGTGGCGGGCGCGCCAGCGCGCGAGCGCGCGCGAGGAGGCGCGGCCGAGGTCGGTGCCGGCGACCGTCACCCGCCCCGAGGTCGGCTTGTCGAGTCCGCCGATCAGGTTGAGCAGCGTCGTCTTGCCCGAGCCCGACGGCCCCATGAGCGCCAGGAACTCCCCGGCCTCGACCGTGAGATCGAGCCCCTTCAAGACGTCGATCGGCGGCGCCGAGCCCCGCCGGTAGACCTTGTGCACCCCTTCGACCCGCACCAGCGGTTCGCTCATGCCCTCCCCTCCGCTCGTCCGTCTCGATCGCCGCTCCGCCCCGCCGCCGCCGAGCGCTCGGCGACGCGCACGCGGTCGCCGTCGGCGAGCCCGTCGGGCGGCGCGACCACCACCCGCTCGCCCGCGCGCAGCCCGGCCGTGACCTCGACGCGCTCGCCGGCC
>CAZNIX010000404.1:0-4611 GCA_964573125.1 uncultured Thermoanaerobaculia bacterium | reverse complement strand
TTCCGGTAGTGCCACATGTCGTTGAACGCGCCGTACTCGTAGAGCGCGCCGGTGTGGCCGGTGAGGTTGCCCGCGGCGTCGTAGCCGCCCGAGGTCAGGCGGTTGGTGGTCGCGGAGGTCGGGTGTTGCGGGTGACGCCGTTGGTGGTGATCGACTGGAGGTTGCCGAAGGCGTCGAAGCTGTAGCTCTGCTGGACCTGGGTGCCGCCGCCGCCGGAGCCGGTGTAGAGCCGGGCGTCGACCAGCCGGCTGACCTTGTCGTAGACGAAGTAGGCGTTGCCCAGCGTCTCGACGTTGCCCGAGCCGTCGTAGCCGTAGGCGCCCGAGAAAAAGCGCGGGCTCGCCGAGGGCGTCCCCACCGCGTACCAGGCGTCGATCGCGGCCGGCCGCTGCATCTTGTTGGGGTCCTGGCCCCAGATGTCGGTGATGTTGTTGGTGTGGGTGATGCGGTCGGGCATGCCGTTGGGATGGTAGGTGATCGAGGAAGCGTAGCCGGGGACCGAGGTGAGGATGCCATTGGCGTAGCCGAACGTCACCGTGCGCCCGACCGGCAGGCCGGACCGGTACGGGTAACCGAGGCTCGCCGGATCGCCGAGATCGTTCCAGACGAAGCTCTGGGTGAAGCTGTCGGTGGGCGGCCCGCCCTGGGGGTTGATCGTGCTGTCGGTGGCGCGCGTCGAGACCCGGCCACTGCGGCCGCCATAGGTGTAGGTCTCGCGCACGAGATCGGTGAAGGGGGTGGTGCCCACGAAGACGTAGTTGTAGCGCTCGGCGGTCTTGACCTTGCCGTTGGAGCGATCGCCGGCGCCGGTGCCGGTGCCGTAGGTCCACGCCTTGAGCGGTCTCTGCTGGCCGCCGAACTCCCGGATCTCGGTCGGCCGCCCGGCCCGGTCGTAGAGCAGACGCAGGTCGTTCGGCCCGTCGGTGATCCGCCCGGGCTGCCCCCACGCGTTGTACGACCCATAGGTGACGCAGCCGTTGCCGGCGGCTCCCTTCTCGGGATGGCACTCGCTGGTCGGAACCCCCCGGTTGTCGTAGGTGAAGCTGCGGCTCTGCGTTCCGCCCATGCTCACGGAAACCAGCCGGCCTCCCTCGTCGTAGCCGTAGGTCGTGGTCAGGTTGGCGCCGCCAGCGCCCGCGGGCTCGACCACCTGGACCAGCCGCCCCTGGCGGTCGTAGCGCTCGGTCGTCGTCGCGCTGGTCTCCACGCCGTTGGCTCCGGTCGCCACCTTCACGGTCCGCCTGACCTCGCGCGCGCCGAAGTACGACAGGTCCACGTCGTGCGTCGCTCCGTCCGGGGGCTCGATCCGCTGCGGCCGGCCGAAGGGGTCGAAGTCGCGGTACCTGGTGAATGCCGTGTGATTGCCGCTGTCCGGCTCCCACTCCGCCACGTCGGTGACCCAGCCCATGGCATTGTAGAACGTCCGCCGCTTCGAGAAGGCGCCCGACGCCATCTTCTGCTTCTCGATCAGCGGCCTACCGAAGTGGTCGAAGACGAGCTGCCCCTCCGCCAGCACCGCCGAACCACCGTTTTGGATCCGCCGGATCCTCACGTTGGCGAAGCCGGTCCCCTGCCCCAGGTTCCAGGTGTAGGTGGTCTTGGCGTCACCGCCCGTCTCCTCCGAGGTCGGCCGGCCCAATGCGTCGTACGCGAAGGTGGTGGTCACCAACGCCGGGTCGCGCGCCGAGGCGGGGAGGCCGGTGTTGGGGTTGATCGTGCGGTCGAGCACGTAAAAGCCCATCGGGCTGCCGCCGGCCTGGTAGAACCGCGAGGTGGCGAGCGATCCGTGCTGGTAGGTGTGGTCCATCCGGAACTGCTCGGTGCCGAGACTGATCGAGGAGAGCGCGCCCGCGCCGACGCTGCCGAGGTCCGAGCCGTAGCGCTGCTCGCGGATCGTGTTGCCCAGGCCGTCGCGGGTGAAGACGAACACCACATCGTTCGCACCCTGGGTGGTCCCCGCCTTGAGCACCCGCCGCCGGAGCAGATAGCCAGTGCTCGCCTGGAAGTGGTATTCCTCGCGGGCCGTCTGCCCGCCCTCGGTCGTCTGGTACGAAGTGAAGGTCCCGACCACCCACGGGCTCGACGCCGGCCACGGCGTGTAGCCCCCGCTCTGCACGTTGGTCGAGGGGTTGACGAAGTAGATCCCCTGGCCCGGGTTGAAGTCGGTCGTGTCGGTGCGAGTGTTGCCGGAGTCGAACGTGCCGCCCAGGTCCCGGCGCCTGTAATTTCCTAAACCGTCAAACTGTGAATAGGCCACCGTCGCCTCGCGGTCGCCGTCGTCGTGGTAGACGGTCTTGGCCCGCACGACCCTGGGGTTGGTCGCATACCAGTCGCGGTGAACCGTGGCCGACTGCGGGAGCCGATCGTGCTCGTAGCCGAGGTAGATCGACCGCCGCTTGACGCCGCTCGCCGCCGACCCGTCGTAGATCTCCTGCGACAGAAAGTACCCGGCGCCGCTGGTCGCGCTCTTGATGAACGGCAGACCGTACTCCCAGCCGGTCCAGGTCACGTTGGACAGCGTCTGAGGCACGCTGTAGTGGAACACCGTCTCGTCGCCGGTCGGGTAGGTCACCCGCACCCAGCGCTCGCCCGGCCCGGCCTGTCCCGGCTGGGACGCCGTGTAGGTCCAGGTCCCCGCCGGCGTTCCCGCGGCGTCGAACAGCTTGCGGGTCTCCACCCCCAGCGTCTCGGTGACCTCCAGCGTCGGCTCGCCGGAGCCGGAGAGACCGCGCTGCAGGTAGACGTGCCGCTGATACGCCCACTCGGTGGTGCCGCGGGTCGGCAATCGCAGCCGGTGCAGCACGCCGGGCAGATCCTCGATCGTCTCGCCTTCCTCGTCCTGGCACGTCGCGTAGTAGTCCCCGACGCCGTCCATCAGGTAGCTGCCGGCGCCGGCCGGCAGCGTCACCGCGATCAGCAACGGCACCTGCCGCGTCGACGGCGTGGTCGTGGAGGTGTCGCCGCAGTGCTCGTTGATCGTGGCCTCCGCGTAGGCGAACGTGTATTCGGCCGTCGCCCCGCCGAACGCCGCCAGCTTCACCTTCTCGACCACGTCGCGGCCGGCCTTGGTCGTGAACTCGACCCAGTGCGTGCGGTGGCCGTCGGTGATCCGCCAGCGTGTCGGATTCTCGAAGTAGTCGACGTTGACCGTGTTGCCGAAGCGGTCGCGGATCTCGTCCAGGCGGAACCGGGACGTACCAGCGTGCCAGATGAACTTCTGCACCTGGCCGCCGGGAAACTCCACCTCCGCCTCCAGGAACGACCCGCCGAACGCGCAGTTGACGCCCGGGGCGTTGAGCCGAAGGTAGCTGCCGTCCCGCGTATAGCACTTGCCAGAGGAAAAAGTTTCATCCCTGTGCAATATGTCATAGAAGCGATGCTCGCCCCCGTCCGGCCCGACGTAGACGAGATCGCCCGAGACGTTGCGCGGGTCGGACGGGTGAAGCAGCTCACCCAGGCTCAGCAACCACCCTGCGCCCGCATTTTCCAGGTCGTTCAGCTCGGCGGAGGCCTGGAGCGGGCCGTCCGGCGCCTCGGAGGCGCTGAACAGGTTCCAGATCTTCGCGTTGTAGGAGAGCGTCAATCCGTAGGCGAGGGCGCCGTTGACCCGGAAGGCCTGGAAAGGTAGTGTTATCAATAGGTTGCCATTGAACTCGCTGATCGAGTCCGGGCCGCTCTCGAATCCCTGATACCCCTTGGCCGAGGCGAAGCCGCGCTCGATGTTGGGGTCGCTCTGGGCGAATGCGACGGCGGAGGCGAACGCCCCCAGGGCGAGCGCCAGTGCGGCGGATCGGTGGGCACGACCGCGCATGATGACCTCCCCCAGCGGCTTCGGACAGTCCTAGCCGGACAGCCGCGTCGCGGCCACTTCGAGCGTTTCCGGATCGACCAGCACCACCACGTCACCGGCCTCGAGCCGTGCCGGCGCCGGCGATTCGCCGTCCCCGATCGGCACGAACGACGACACCGCGGCACGCACCACGCTGTCCTCGACCCCGTCGCGGTCGGCTGCTCCGCCGTCTCTGGCGTTGGCGCCCCATACCCCGCCGCCACCGTCCCGCAGCGGGCGCGCCCACAGCGCATACACCCAGCGGCGGCGTTCGGTGAGCCCGCCGCCTCCGGGGTCGATCACCTCCGGTGTCACCGCCCGCTGGCGCAGCTCGATGTGCTCGGGCGTGCCGAGCCCCACCTCCCCGGTCGCCAGATCGACCACCGCGAACACGGACCGCACGGGTAGCAACTCAAGCTCCAGCCGCGCCACGCCGTCCGCGCCCGCGGTCACCACCTCGTCGTGCCGGAGCACGTACCCGGTGAAACCGTTGAACCCGCGGCTCACCCCGAACACCGCCACCGAGCCGCCCGGCGTCACCCCCGACGCCACCACCGTCCGCTCCTCCAACGACAGCGCCGGCGGCGCCGACCACGCGGGGGCCGACCCCAACGCCACCGCCGCGGCGGCCAGCACCGTCGCCCGTCGGACCATCCGCGAATCCGTCTCGTTCATCGGCTCGCCCTCCGCGGCATCGCGTCGAAGCATGTGTCTTGCACCTTCGTACGATCGAACCTCCCGATTCGTCTACTGTAGACACCGCAACCGGCGATTCGGTTCCC
>CAZNIX010000403.1:0-4612 GCA_964573125.1 uncultured Thermoanaerobaculia bacterium | reverse complement strand
AGCGGCCGGCTCGTCGCGGCCGCGACGCCGAAGTGGCGGAATTGGTAGACGCGCACGGTTGAGGGCCGTGTGGGGCGACCCGTGCCGGTTCGAGTCCGGCCTTCGGCACCACTCTCCCCCCCTTCCCGTTCCCGGGATCGTTGCCTTTTGACGCGATCAGTGCCAAAATCCGCGCTACGAGTCCAGTCACCAGACCCAGGGGGAGCACCGGACCGGCGCGCCGCGGCGGCAGGGAGGGTTCGCCGCGGGGGAGGAGCGCCGCTCCCGGCGGGGTCGGGTGCTTTTGCCTTCGCTTGGCAACCGACCGAAAGGAGTCATCGTGATGTCAGAGCAGGGGATCGTCAAGTGGTTCAACAACGCCAAGGGCTACGGCTTCATCGCCCGCGAAGGCGAGGTTGACGTATTCGTGCACCACAGCGCGATCTCGATGGACGGCTTCCGCACCCTCAACGAGGGCGATCGCGTCTCGTTCGAGGTGGTCGACGGGCCGAAGGGGCTCCAGGCCCGCAACGTCATGCGCGCCTAGCCGAACCGCCAACCGCAGCCAGGGGCCCGCGTCCGGCCACGGGCCAGCACCCACGAACCACAGCCGCCGGCCGCTCCGCCCGCGCTCCCCGAGCCTCACCGTGCGGGCGCGGCGGAGCTTTGCCGGCGCGCCGACTCGACGACCACCGGCTCGAGCGGCACGTTCTGATGGCCGGCCCGGTCGCCGGTGCGCACCTTGGCGATCGCGTCGACCGTCGCCATCCCCTCGACCACCCTGCCGAAGACCGCGTAGCCCCACCCTTGCGCGGTCTTCGCGGTGTGGTCGAGGAAGCCGTTGTCGGCCAGGTTGACGAAGAACTGGGCGCTCGCGCTGTGCGGGTCGTTGGTGCGCGCCATCGCCAGCGTGCCGCGCTTGTTCTTGAGCCCGTTGTCGGCCTCGTTCTCGATCGCCGCGCGCGTCGGCTTCTGTTGCATGTCGGCGGTGAAGCCGCCGCCCTGGATCATGAAACCGTCGATCACGCGGTGGAAGACGGTGCCGTCGAAGTGGCCGGCGTCGACGTAGGCGAGGAAGTTGGCCACGGTCGCCGGCGCCTTCGCGGCGTCGAGCTCGATGACGATCGGGCCTTTGGTGGTCTCGAGGACGACCCGCGGGTTGGCGGCGGCGGGCGCCGCGCCGCCGCTCCCGCCGCCCTCGGCGGCGAACAGGACGGCGAGACCGAACAGCGAGAGGGGCAGGGCAGCGCTCATCGAAAGTTCCTCCGTCGCGCCGGGGCGCGGTGAACGGGGCCGCGGCCGGGTCGCCGGCTCAGCGGCTCGCCACCTCGCCGGTGACCTCGCCGCCGCAGGCGGCGCACGGGCAGAGCCGGCGCAGGTAGTCGAAGCGGTAGATCCCGGTGCCGTGGCCGTCGGACCACAGGATCGAGATCGCATAGTTGCCCACCGGCTCGATGCTCTCCGCGTGCACCGGGCCGGGCGGGGGGTGGTGCCGGATGGTGAGCCCGGTATGGCCCTGGCAGCCTGCGCACGGGCACCACCCGCGCAGGTAGCCGTAGCCGAACTCGGCGCCGTGGCCGTCGCTCCAGGTCAGGCGCAGCGCCTCGCGCTCGGGGAGGCGGCGGACCTCGGTCAAGACGAGCGGGGCGGCGGCCGGGCTCACGGGCCGGGATGGTAGCACCGGGGCAATCAGGGTGGGTCGTAGGTGCCGGCGGGGGTCCAGGGGCCGCAGCGGGCGAGGCGGTGGGCGGCGCGGAGGGTGCCGACGAGGGCGCCGTCGTGGCGGATGACGGTTTCGGCGTAGTGGCTGCAGGAGGGCTCGAAGCGGCAGCGGACGCCGAGGCGGCCGGAGAGCGTGGCCTGGTAGAGGTCGATGCCGGCGACGAGCGCCCGGGCGCTCCACTGGCGCTCGGGGGCGCGCGCCAAGTCGAGGGCGAGCAGCAAGAGCAGGGCGAGGGCGCCGTAGAGCAGGCGCCGGCGGGGGCTCATCGCCCCGATCAGATCATGCGCCGCTCCAGATCAGGTAGGCCCAGTTGGCGAGGAGGGCGGCGGGGAGGAGCCAGCGCAGCGGGCGCGGGAGCTGGTGCGGCGGCTCGGGGAGCTCGACGCGGGCGAGGCTGGCGAGGCCGGCGGCGAGGCCGCCGGCGACGAGCAGCGACCAGCCGGCGGCGGCGAGCGGCGAGACCGCGAACGCGGTGGGGAAATCGAAGCGGGCGAGCGCGAGCGCGGCGCGGCCGGCGCCGCAGGTCGGGCACGGCAGTCCGGTCAGGTGCTTGAACAGGCAGGCCGGGAGCGCGCCGGCGAGGCGGGGCGCGAGCGGCGACAGCGCGACCAGCGCCGTCGCCACCGCGCCCCACAGGAGCCCGAGCTGCCGTCCGGGGGACACCGTCGGCCTCGCCGCCGCCGCGGCTAGTTCATGTTGCCGCCGATCGCCGACATGATGGCGCCGAACATCAGCGCGAACGCGGCGATCAGGCACACGCAGCAGAGCGCGATCGGGAGCAGCACCGCGCCCACAGCCTTGCCCGTCGTCGTGCGGTGCCAGCGCACGAGCGCGATCACCTGCAGCACCAGGTTCCAGACCAGCGCGATCAGGCCGCCGAAGATCGGGATGATCTGCGCCAGCGACGAGACGTAGCTGTAGGAGACGGCGCGGAACGTCCCCTCGAAGCCCGACGCCGACTGCTTGTGGCCGCCGAGCATCATCAGGAACAGGTGGACGATGCCCGACCAGATGAACAGCCCGATCAGGATCAGGACCGGCGCGAGGATCAGGGTGAGGACGAAGGTGGCGCCGCCGGTCGCCATCATCGGTCCCATCTGGTCGCGCATCTCGGGCGGGAGCATCCCCAGCCAGGCGCCCTGGAAGAGCAGGCTCCAGAGCTGGCCGATGATCGTCATCACCCAGCCGATGAGCACCGCGAACAGGATCGGGCTCAGGTAGTCGCCGCTCCCCTTCGCCCGCGCGAAGGCCTCGGCCGGCGAGGTGACGAGGAGCTTGACGGTCTCGAACAGCGCCGGGAAGAAGCCGCGGCGCGCGCGGTCCTCCCACGGCAGCGGCGGCACGGCGGCGCCGCCCGGCGGCGGCGGCGAGGACGGCGGCGGGCCGCCGTAGATGTCGCCCGGCGGCGGATAGCCCGGTTCGCTCATCGTTCGATCTCCCTTCTCGCGTCTCGGTTGTCGTGTCGGCGCCTCGTGTCGGCGGCCCTCACCACGGCAGCGTCCCGGTGGCCAGACGGCCGAGCCACAGGGCGCCGAGCGCCGCGGCGTGCGCTAGCAGCCACGGCCCGAGCCAGCGCTCCGGCCGCAACCGGAGGCGGCCGGCCAGCGCCAGGCCCCACAGCGCCCAGCCGGCCGCCAGCTCGAGCGCGACCAGCGGCGCCAGCGGGTGATCGGCCAGCGCCGCCAGCCACTCGCCGCGGGCGAGGTGGACGAACGCGCGGGTCAGGCCGCAGCCCGGGCAGGGCACCGCGGTCAGTCGCCGGAACAGGCAGAGCGTCCCCTCCGGCCCGGCCGGCAGCAGCACCCCCCACCCCCCCGCCCCCGCCGCGGCCAGCGGAGCCAGGGCCCAGGCCCACGCGCGACGCCCGCGGCTCATCCGGCGGCCCGCCTGGTCGACGTCGCTTCCCCCGCTACTGCATGCCCTGGCTCATGCCGCTGATCACGGCCATGCCGCCGAAGAACACGATCCAGATCACGCCCAGCACCAGCAGGACGGTGCCGATGATCCCGAGGATCATGCCCGCGAGCGCCATGCCGCGGTTCTCCTTCGCGCCCTGACCGGCGTCGATCGCCTTGACCTCGTTGCGGCCCATGTACCACGCGAACGGCGCCGCCAGGTTGCAGCAGATGATGCCGACGATCCCCAGGATCAGGGACCACAGCGCGCGCTTGTTGTCAGGCTTGGCGGCGGTGCCGCCCATCGGCTCGGACATTGGACTCCCTCCTCTTTCGTTGACGCTGGTTTCCCGAACTCAGAACCGATCCGCGTACTGGCTCAACCCGGGGATGACGAAGCGCTCCCCGTTGATGCCCTTGACGATGCACAGGATGCGCACGATCAGCGCCCCGAGGCCGATGATCGGAAACAGGAAGACGGTGACGCAGCCGACCACCGGCAGCATGCCCAGGACGCCGGCGATCACGTAGAGGATGATCTCGGCGCCGAGCAGCACCAGGCCGTGCTTGGCGTGCCACTGGACCTCCTTGTCGTCCTTCTCCATGATCAGCGGCACGATGGCCAGGATCCAGATGTACGAGAGGACGATCATCAGCCCGCGGTTCTGGCTCTGACCTCCGCCCGTCCCCGCGGCGGGTGGCGGGGTGGGCGGGCTCGGCGGGACCGTCGGCTCACTCATGGCGGACCTCTCCTTTCGGGGAGCGGATAGAGGGCTCTCGTCGGAAGTCGGCGGAAGTGTACCCAACCGCGGGCAGCGCGACAAGGAGGCGTCGCGCGGATGCGGTTACCCCGCCTCGTCGCCGCCGGCGGCGCTCGCGGCGGCGAGGCCGAGCGCGGCGAGCGCCGCCTCCAGCTCGGCGCGCCGGTCGGCGTGCGCGACCAGCGACAGCCGCGCCGACGCGGCGCCGCAGCGCTCGCCCGCCAGCTCGACCTCGGGCGGGTGGACCAGGCGCT
>CAZNIX010000402.1:0-4629 GCA_964573125.1 uncultured Thermoanaerobaculia bacterium | reverse complement strand
GGGCCGACCACGTCGCCCGGCTTGGCTTCGCGCAACGCCGCGGCATAGGCCTCGAAAGCGGCGGCGTGATCGCCCGCCCGGCCGTGGGCCCGGCCGAGCGCGAGGCGGAGGTCCCGCGCCCCCGGCCGCCGCTCGATCGCCGCCGCCAGCAGCGGCGCGGCGGCCGCCGTCTCCTCGACGGTGCCCGCGGCGTTGGCGACCAGCCCGGCCCACTTCGCCACCGTCTCCTCACTGGCATCCGCCGCCGGACGGTGTCGATCCAGCGTGACCAGCGCCGCCTCCGGGTTTCCCGCCCTGACCTGCGCCTGCGCGAGTGCCAGGGCGTGGCCGATCTTGGAATCGAGCGCCAGCGCACGCTCCAGACTCGCCACCGCCTCGCCCGGCAGCTCGTCGGCGAGCAGCGCGAGCCCGAGCATGTAATGCCAGCGCGGATCGTCCGGTGCCGTCTCCGCGCCCGCCGCGAACCCCGCGGCCGCCTCGGCGAACCGCTGCTCCCGATACGCCGCCATCGCCTCCTCCCAGCTCCCGGCCGCGGGAGCGGCGGCGACCAACACCAGAGCCAGCGGAGCCAAACCGTGGCGCAGCGCGTTCATGCCCGACCCTCCTCGCCCCATTGGACACCCGACGCCGGCAAACCGTTCCCACCCGCCCTCCCGTCGGCCCTCCCCGACCCGCCCACCGGCAAGGAGGTGCGGTCCGGGTCGAGGCTGTCCCCCTCAACCCTCCAGACCCCGGTACGTGGCAAGGAGGTCCGGGACGAGGTTGTCCCTTCGCAACCCTCCAGAGCGCGTGACGCTGGCTCAGGCATGGAGGTCGTGGTCGAGGGCGTCCCTCCCAGCCCTCCAGACCCCGGTACGCTCGCTCCGGCAAGGAGGTCCGGGTCGAGGGGGTCCCTCCCAGGGACGCCAGACCGCGCGCTCAACGGATCGTTGCGGAAGAGCGAGGCGGAAGTGCGCGCGGGCTGACGAGGCGCCGGCCGACCCCCACCGGCACACCAAGAGCCGGCGCCGTGCCCTGGGAGGGACCCCCTCGACCCGGACCGCCCCCGGCAAGCCGGGACCCCCTCGACCCGGATGCCGGCAATCCAACCCCTGTGTTACCATCGCCTTCCGTAAGGAGGCTGAGCCCCGCGATGGCCGTCGATCCCGAGTTGCTGGAGATCCTGGTCTGCCCGAAATCGCACGGCGAGCTGGAAGTCGTCGACCTCCCGGCCGAAGTGCGCGCCACGCTGGTCGAGAAATACCGCGAGCACTTCCGCGACGAAGAGCCGGTCGTCGAGCAGGGCCTCTACGCCTCCTCCTCCGGCCTCGTCTACCCGATCGTCTCCGACATCCCGATCATGCTCATCGACGAGGCGCTCCCCGCCTCCTCGATCGGCCGTTGAGCCGCTCCGCCGCCGCGTGAAGGCCGCGTGAAGCGGGTCCGGCTCGACAGCCTCCTCGCCGAGCGCGGCCTCTTCCCGAGCCGGGAGCAAGCCCGCCGCGCCGTCATGGCCGGGCTGGTCGAAGTCGACGGCCGCCGCGTCGACAAGCCCGGCACGCCGATCGCCCCCGACGCCGACCTCGCCGTCGTCGGCCCCAAAGAGCCGTTCGTCTCGCGCGCCGGGCGCAAGCTCGCCGACGCCCTCGACCGCCTCGGCCTCGACCCGAGCGGCCTGGTCTGCCTCGACGTCGGCGCCTCGACCGGCGGCTTCACCGACTGCCTGCTCCAGCGCGGCGCGGCGCGCGTCTACGCGCTCGACGTCGGCTACGGCCAGCTCGACGCGAAGCTGCGCGCCGACCCGCGGGTGGTGGTGATGGAGCGCGTCAACGTCCGCCACCTCGCCGCCGGCGCCCTGCCCGAGCGCTGCGACCTCGCGACCGTCGACGTCTCGTTCATCTCGCTGGTCAAGGTGGTGCCGGCGCTGCTCCCGCACCTCGCCGCGGACGGTCGCCTGCTGGTGCTGATCAAGCCTCAGTTCGAGGCCGGTAGAGGGGCGGTGGGCAAGGGCGGTATCCTCCGCGACGAGGCGGTGCGCCGCGCGACCGTGGAGCGCGTCGTCGGGGAGCTGAGCGGGCTCGGCCTGGAGCCGCTCGCCACCCTCGATTCGGCGGTTCCCGGCGCCGGCGGCAACCTCGAGGCGTTCGCCTTGCTGCGCCGGAGACAATGAGCGACGACGAGAAGAGCCCCGGCCCCCACCTCCGCCGGGTCGGCGTGGTCGCCAAGCCGGGCGGCGAGGACGCGGTCGAAGCCGTCCGCGACCTCGCCGACTGGCTGCGCCGCCGTCAGCTCGAGGTGGCGCTCGACGCCGACTCGCGCGCGGCACTCGCCGATCCCGGCTGCGCCCTCTTCGACCCCGCGGAGCGCTACGACCTGGTGGTCGTGCTCGGCGGCGACGGCACGCTCCTCGCGGTCGCGCGCAGCCTCGCCGCCGGGGTGCCGATCCTCGGCGTCAACCTCGGCACGCTCGGCTTTCTGACCGAGGTCCACCGCAGCGAGCTCTACCCGAGCCTCGTGCGGGTGCTCGACGGCCGCTTCGCGATCGAGGAGCGCTCGCTGCTCGGCGCCGAGGTGCGGCCGGGCGCGGACGCCGAAGGGGGCCGCTGCGCCCGCTACCAGGTGCTCAACGACGCGGTCGTGACCAAGGGCGCGCTGGCGCGGATCATCGAGCTGTCGCTGCGCGTCGACGGCAACCTGGTGGCGCGCTTCCGCGCCGACGGGCTGATCGTCTCCAGCCCGACCGGCTCGACCGCCTACAACCTCTCCGCCGGCGGCCCGATCGTCTACCCCCGGCTGCCGGTGGTGGTGCTGACCCCGATCTGCCCGCACGCCCTCACCCTGCGCCCGGTGGTGGTGCCCGACGAGAGCGTGATCGAGATCACCCTCGAGACCCCGCGCGAGGAGGTCTTCCTGACCCTCGACGGCCAGGAGGGGTGTCCGCTCGCCGCCGGCGACACGGTGTCGATCACCCGCACCGGCACCGCGGTGCACCTGGTCAAGGTCAGCGGCCGGACCTTCTACGACAGCCTGCGCGGGAAGCTCCGCTGGGGCGGTCTCGAGGGGGAGGGCAACGGCGGGCCGGCGCCCGGGTCATGAGCGCGCCCGCAGGCGGCGCCGCGGACGCCGGACGCGGAGCGGGGGGCGGCCGCCGCCGGCGCGGCGCCCGGGGCTGCCTCGGGAGGGCGCTGCGCCTGGCCGCCTGGTCGCTCGCGGCGCTGGCGGTGGTCCTCGGCGCGGCCTGGCTCTTCCTGGAGAGCGACTACGCCCGCGAGCGCGGCCGCCGGCTGCTCGAGGCGCGGCTCGCCCAGACGCTCGGCCGGCCGGTGACGGTCGGCGGCGTCGAGGCCGGCGTCTGGCCGCCGGCGGTGACCGTCACCGACCTCGTGATCCCCGGGCCGGAGGCGTCCGACCCCGCGTTCGCGCGCGTGCCCGAGGTCGAGGTCCAGCTCGACGTCTCGCGCCGGCGCCGCTGGCGCGTCCACGTCCGCCAGGTCTTCGTGCGCGCGCCGGAGATCCGCCTGGTGCTCGGCGCGGACGGTGCGACCAACCTGCCGGAGATCCGCGCCCAGGGCGGCGGCGGCGAGGTCGAGGTGACGTTCGGGGCGCTGATCGTGCGCGACGGCGTCTTCCATTTCGATGAGACCACGCTGCCGCTCGGGTTCGAGGCGACCTCGGTCGTGGCGCGGGCGGAGGGGTCCGGGAGCGGCGACGACCGCTGCTTCGCCGGCCGCCTCGCCGCCGGCGAGGTCGTCGTCGCCCTCCCCGACGCCCGCCCGTACCGCGGCGGCCTGGCCGCGCGCGCGGTGGTCGAGCAAGGGCGGGTCGAGATCGCGACCCTGCGCTTCGCCGCCCCCGAGATCACCGCCGAGGCGCGCGGCGAGGTCACGTGGGACGACGCCGGGAGCGCGGTCGACCTCGCGGTCACGGCCGATGCCCGCGCCGAGCTGGTCAACCGCCTCGGCTGGAGCGACGAGCCGCTCGCCGGGCCGCTGCGCCTCGCCGGGCGCTTCGACTCCGCGGCGCCGAAGGGGGGCGAGACGGCGTGGACGTTCACCGGCGAGCTCGCCTCCGAGCGGCTCGCGGGCCTCGGCCTCGCGGTCACGGATGCCCGCGCCGCGCTCACCGCCGACCCCTCCGGGGTGACGGTCTCGATCGAGCGCGCGGGCTACGCCGGCGGCACGGTCGCGGGCACGGTCGCGGTGCCGGCCCGCCCCGAGGCGGCCGGCGAGGAGCCCACCCGGGTCGAGACCGACCTCCGCTTCGACCGCCTCGCGCTCGCCCCGGTGCTCGCCGACCAGGGGCTCGAGCCGGGCGCACTCGCCGGCTCGCTCTCCGGCCGCGCCGAGTACGACTTCACCACCGAGGATCCGGCCGGCGGCGACGGGCGGGTGACGCTCGAGCTGGCCGCCGTCGAGCCCCGCCCCGGAGCGCTGCCGCTCGCCGGGCGCGCGGAGATCGCGATCCGCGACGGGCTGCTGACCACCGACGGCGCCGAGGTCACCGCCCGCGGCCAACGCCTCCTCGCCGGCGGCCGCTACGACCTCGGGAGCGGCCGCGGGAGCTTCTCCTACCGCCTGGAGAGCACCGATCTGGCCACCCTCTACGACGCCCTGGCGCCGGCGCCGGAGGCCGCCGGCGGGGGCGCGCCCG
>CAZNIX010000401.1:0-4647 GCA_964573125.1 uncultured Thermoanaerobaculia bacterium | reverse complement strand
TGCGACGCGCTCGGCGTGCGCGCTTTCGCCGAGGGTCGCGACCTCGCCGCCGACGTCGGGCGTGCCGCGCCAGGCCGCCGGCACCGCCCAGCGGCACCAGCCGCCGTCGCCGAGCAGGGCCAGGATCTCCCGCGCCTGGCGCCTGGCGGCGCCGTCGTCCTCGGCCGGCGGCAGGGGGGCGATCCGCTCGCGGGCGAAGCGGGCGGCCTCGGCGGCCATGCCGGGATGGTGGGCGGCGAGGAAGGCGCCGATCGGCTCGAGGTCGGGGATCATCATCCGAACCGCGCCTCGCGCTTGCCCTGGAACGCCTCGTAGGCCTCGCGGAAGTTCGGGTCCTCCATGCACGCGGCCTGGATCTCGACCTCCGCGGCGAGCGCCGACTCGAAGTCCATCGCCGCCTCGCGCAGCACCATCTTCTTGGTCACCTCGAGGCCGAACGAGGGGCCGCGCGCGAGCCGCTCGGCCCAGGCGCGCGCCTCGGCGGCCAGCTCCCCGTCCGGCACCACCCGGTTGTAGAGGCCGATCTCCCAGGCGCGTCGGGCGTCGAGGAAATCGCCGGTCATCAGCAGCTCTATCGCCCGCCCCATCCCGATCAGCCGCGGCAAGAGCCAGGAGGCGCCCATGTCGGCGCCCGAGAGCCCGACCCGGGTGAAGAGGTAGGCGATCTTCGCGCTCTCGGCCGCGATCCGCACGTCGCAGGCGGCGGCGATCACCGCGCCGGCGCCGGCGACCGTGCCGTTGAGCGCGCCGACGATCGGCCGCCGGCAGCGCAGCATGGCGAGGATCAGCGCGCCGGTGTCGCGCGTGAACTCAAGCAGCCCCCGGTAGTCGCGCCCGAAGAGCGCGCCGATGATCTCTTCGACGTCGCCGCCCGAGCAGAACGCCCGCCCGGCGCCGGTGATCATCACCGCGCGCACCCCGGGCTCGGTGTCGAGCGCGACGAAGACCTCGCGCAGCTCGCGGTAGACCTCGAAGGTCAGCGCGTTGAGCCGCTCCGGGCGGTCGAGCGTGACCGTGGCGACGCCGGTCGCGGCGTCGTGGTGGTAGCGGAACGATCGCGGCTCGATGGTCACGGGCGGCCTCGGTCGGGACAACGAAGGATAACCCGGGCGGGCGGTGGCTCACAGCGGCGGATCGACGGACCCACGGGGCCGCCCGTTCCAGTCGCTCTCCTTGCCGTTCACGCAGCCGCGGCGCGGAGTATTCGCGGGCGCGAGCGGGAGCCGCTTGCGCTACGCTTGGGCCGAGGATGCAGCCGCCACCTCGGCCGACTCGACCGCTTCGTTTCGACGCCCGCGGAGCGCCGCCCGCGGAGGCGGCGCCGTGACGGGTGCCGCCGCCCGGGGCGCGCCGCGCGCCTCGAGCGGCCCCCTCCGCGACCGCGTCAACGCCTGGATCCTCGCCGCCTCCGAGCGCCAGATGGACCGCCTCTACGGGCGGCGCAAGCGCGAGCTGTTCGCCGCGCTGCCCGCGGCGGTGGTCGAGATCGGCCCCGGCGCCGGCGCGAACCTCCGCTACTACCCGCGCGGGACGCGGGTGATCGGGTTCGAGCCCAACCCGAAGCTCCACTGCCGCCTGCGACAGGCGGCGGCGCGGTGGGGGATCGACGTCGAGATCCGGCCGTCCCCGGCGGAGGCGCTCGACCTGCCGGACGCCTCCGCCGACGCGGTGGTCGCGACGCTCGTGCTGTGCTCCGTCTCCGATCCGCACCGGGTGGTCGCCGAGACGCGCCGCGTGCTCCGTCCGGGCGGGCGGTTCCTGTTCATCGAGCACGTCGCCGCTCCCGCGGGCAGCGCGCTCCACGCGCTCCAGCGAGCCCTCCGCCGCCCCTGGAGGTGGCTGTTCAGGGGCTGCCGCGTCGATCGCGACACCGCCGCCGTCCTCGCCGCTGCCGGCTTCTCGTCCCTGCGCGTCGAGCGCTTCCGGCTGCGCACGCCGATGCTGCCGGTCGCGCCGCACATCGCGGGGGAGGCGTTGCGGTGAGCGAGTTCCGGGGCAGATCGTAGGCCGATGACAAGCCGGGATAGGCTCGCGGCTACCCATGCACCCGACCCGCCGCGACACCACTCGCCCGAGGCGGAGCGGCCGATGAGCCCCGCCGGCGACCGCACTCCCGGGCGGCGGGACGGCCCGGGCGTCGTGACCTTCATCGCGCGCTCGGCGCTCTTCGAAGGGCAGTGGCTCCACGCGCTGTTCCTGGTCGTGGCGGGCGGCGGCACGCTCGCCGCGACCCGCTGCGGGCGGGTGTTCGGCGGCGAGGAGTGGGGGATCGCGACCGCCGGCTGGTTCCTCGCCGGGATGGCGGTGCCGGTGGGGCACCAGCTCTACATCTGGCTGGGGTGGCGGCTCGAGCTGCACGGCCAGGTGCTCAGCCGCCGGCTCGGGCGCGCCGGCTTCGAGCTGTTCGCCGCCGGATTCTTCGTCTTCATCTTCTTGCGCGGGCTGACCGCCTGGGGCGTGGCCGCGGCCGACCGCGGGAGCCTCGCGGCGCCGCGGCCGCTGCTCGACGGGCTCGCCCTGGCGCTCGCGGTCCCCTCCGCCTACACCTTCTACTCGGTCGCGCGGTGGTTCGGCTTCCGCCGCGCCGCCGGGCTCGACCACTTCGACCCGGCGGTGCGAACGACCGGGCTGGTGCGGCGGGGGATGTTCCGCTTCACCCGCAACGCGATGTACACCTGGGGCTTCCTCGCCTTCTGGATCCTCGCCCTCGCCTACGCCTCCCGCGCCGCCCTCGTCCTCGCCGCCTTCTGCCAGGCCTACGTCTGGGTCCACTACTTCGCCACCGAGCGGCCGGACCTGCGGCGGATCTACGGGGTGTAGACTCCTCCGCGGAGCACAAGCCGATGCTGCGACCGATCGCCGTCAAGGCCCTGCCCGACCGCCGAATCTGGCTTCGCTACTCCGACGGCACGGAGGGAGAAGTAGACCTCTCGCACCTCGCCGGCCGCGGCGTCTTCACCCTCTGGGACGAGCCGGGCGCCTTCGAGGCCGTCATCATCGGGCCGGGGCGGGCGATCCGTTGGAGCGAGGAGGTAGAGCTGTGCCCGGACACCCTCTACATGCGGCTGACCGGCAAGACCCCCGAAGAGGTCTTTCCTGCCCTTCGGGCCACTGGGGTTCGTGCCTGAGATCAGCCGCTTCTACGGCGTGGTGATTCGGATGTTCTCCGACGACCATGCGCCACCCCACTTCCATGCCGAGTACGGCGAGGATCAGGCGGTCATAGACCTCGAGACCCTCGGCGTCGTCGCTGGCCGCCTACCGCCACGAGCCACGGGGCTTGTCGTCGAGTGGGCTCTGCTTCATTCTGACGAGCTGCGCCAATGTTGGCAGCGTGCTCGGGCGTCGCAGCCCCCTGGCAAGATCGCTCCGCTTCCGTAACGTGCGATCCGTACGAATCTCCGAGCTTCTCGCGTCGCACTCTTTACCCCAAGCGGCTGGCTATGGAACCACGGCCGTGCCCTCGATCTCGACCTTGGCGCTGTCCTCGAGCAGCGCGGCGACCTCGAGCAGGGCCATCGCCGGGTAGCGGCGGCCCATCACCCGGCGGTAGGCGAGGCCGACGCCGACAAGATCGGCGAGGTAGTCCCCCTTGTCGGTGACGTAGATCGTGAACCGGACGAGGTGCTCGGGACCGCCGCCGGCGGCGCGCACGACGGCGAGGACGTTGGCGAGCGCGCGCTCGAACTGCTCGACGAAGCCGGGGCCGACCAGCCGCCGGTCGGCGTCCCAGCCGATCTGGCCGGCGACGAAGAGCAGGCGCCCGCCGGCGGGCGCGAGCATGCCGTGCGAGTAGCCGGAGGGCGCGCCCAGCTCGGTGGGGTTGATCGGTGCGGGCCGGGCACCGGCGGGTCGGTCGCCGCGGTCGGCGCCGCTCATGCTCCCGCCCCTCCGCTCGAGTGCGCGCCCGCCCTCACCCCTGCACCCCGCCGCCGTCGAGGACGATCGCCTGGGCGTTGATCCCGCGCGCCTCGGGGCGGCAGAGGCGGACGGTCAGCCAGGCGACCTCCTCGGCCTCCATCAGCCGCTTCTGCGGGCTCGCCGATTCGAGGAAGCGGCGGGTGTCGCCCGGGTCGCGGCCGGTGCGGGCGACGATGCGCGCGATCGACTGCTCGGTCATCGGCGTGTCGACGTAGCCCGGGCAGACCGCGTTGACGGTCACGCCGGACGTCGCCACCTCGGCGCCGATCGCGCGGGTGAAGCCGACCACCGCGTGCTTGGAGGCGGCGTAGGCGGAGATGTAGGCGGCGCCGATGCGGCCCGCGATCGAGGCGACGTTGACCACCCGCCCCCAGCCGCGCTCGACCATCGCCGGCACGAACGCCTGGGTGCACAGGAAGACGCCGGTGACGTTGACCGCGAAGAGACGCTGCCACTCCTCGAGCCGGATCGCCGCGAGCGGCGCCGAGGAGGCGATGCCGGCGTTGTTGATCAGGATGTCGACCGCACCGAGGTGCCCGAGCGCGGCGTCTCGCAGCGCGGTCACCGCCGCCCGGTCGGTGACGTCGCACGGCACCGCCCACGCCTCGGCGCCCTGCCCGCGCAGCTCGGCGGCGACGGCGTCGATCTCGCGCTGCGAGCGCGCCGAGACCACCACCCGTGCCCCCTCCGCGGCGAGCGCCCGCGCCACGTCGGCGCCGATGCCGC
>CAZNIX010000400.1:0-4667 GCA_964573125.1 uncultured Thermoanaerobaculia bacterium | reverse complement strand
GCCCGAGCCCCCCGCCGCCGCCCCGGCGGCGCCCGCGCGCCGGCGCCGGGAGCCCCGGCCGGTGGTCGTCGAGCCGCGCTCGGAGTGGACGATCGACGAGGCGATCCCGACCCCCGGCGACCTGGTCGAGTACGAGCTCCTCGCCAAGTTCGCCAAGGACGACGGCAGGGTGGTCGTCATTTACCGCCGCGACGGCGAGGTCTTCCGCCGCATCCAGGGCGCGATGGGCAACCTCACCCTGGTCGAGGAGAGCCGGGTCGACATGGAGAAGCTCGAGCCGGCCAACCCGCTCGAGAAGCCCGAGGAGTAGGCCCGCCCTCCACCCGCGCCGCCCGCGGGCGCGCCGCGGGGATGTGCCCGCGGCGTTCCCGCGGCGTTCCCGGAGGCGTACCTAGTCCCGTTCGTTCGTATCCCGCGCACTCTTTCGTTGCGTCCTGGCTTGATTACCGGCCAGCTCATCGACCGTCCGCCTCCGCCGGGCCGCGCGGCGCGGGACCCGGCAGAAAGGGCCCGCCATGCGCATCGACCGAACCGCCTTCGCAGCGTTCGCGGCGGCGTTCGCCGCCCTCGTCCCCACCGTTCCGCCCGCCGCGGCCGCGACCCCGCCCGCCGACGAGCGGAACTTCGACGCCCGGATCGCCCTCAACGCGGCGTTCACCGCCGAGCCCGACGCCGGCCAGCTCGCCGCGGTCGAGCGCCTGCGCGGCGACCTGCCCGACCTGCTGGCGACCTACGACGGCGCGACCGGCGCCACCCGCTCGCTGTACAACGCGGTCGGCTACCTGACCGCGGAGAGCGACGGCGACGCCGCCGAGCTGGCGCTCGACTACGCGCGCGCCAACCTCGATCTGCTCGGCCTCTCGGCGGCCGATTTCGAGGGTTTCGAGGTCACCGACCGGGTCTACTCGCAGGTCTCCGACTCGACCTTCCTCTACCTGCGCCAGGTCCACCAGGGGATCGCGGTCTACAACGGCCAGCTCCAGCTCAACGTCGGCCGCGGAGGGCGGATGCTCGGGGTCCACAACCAGTTCGTCCCCGGCCTCGCCACCGCGCTCAACGTCCTCGAGCCGGCGCTCACGGCCGCCGAGGCGGTCGAGCGCGCCGCCGCGCACCTCGGGCTCGACCTCGCGGCGCCGCCGGCGGTGGTCGACGAGGGACGCGGCGCCCGCCGAGCTACCCGCCTCGAGTCCAAGGAGGCGTCGCTGGAGCCGATCACGGCCGAGCTCTACTGGCTGCCGGTGCGCCGCGGCGACGCGCGCCTGGTGTGGAACTTCCAGCTCCACACCCCCGACCGCCGGCACGTCTACGACCTCAACGTCGACGCCGTCGACGGCCAGGTCTGGACCCGCTTCGACTGGGTGGCGAGCGACAGCTACAACGTCTACCCGCAGCCGGTCGAGAGCCCGAACCACACCGCGCCGCCGCCGCCGGCCGACGCGCGGGTGGTGGTCGTCAACCCGGCCAACTTCGTCGCCTCGCCGTTCGCCTGGCACGACACCAACGGCTTCCCGGGGCCGGAGTTCACCATCCACCGCGGCAACAACGTCCACGCCTACGACGACATCAACGCCGACGGCCTGCCGCCCGCGATCGAGCCCAACTGCGGCGCCGCGATCAACTGCAACTTCCCGCTCAACCTCGCCGGCCAGCCCGCGACCTACACCGCGGCCGCGGTGACCAACCTCTTCTACTGGAACAACATCATCCACGACGTCCAGTTCCAGTACGGCTTCGACTCCCCGGCCGGCAACTTCCAGGTCAACACCTACGGCGCCGGCGGGGTCGGCAACGACGACGTCCGCGCCGAGGCGCAGGACGGCGGCGGCCTCAACAACGCGAACTTCCTCACCCTCCCCGACGGCCAGCGGCCGCGCATGCAGATGTTCCTCTGGACCTTCACCAACCCGATGCGCGACGGCGACCTCGAGAACTCGATCATCGTCCACGAGTACGGCCACGGGATCTCGAACCGCCTGGTCGGCGGGCCGGCGAACGTCAACTGCCTGACCAACGCGCAGCGGCCGAGCGAGGGGCTGTCCGACTGGTGGGCGCTCGCCTACACCGCGACCGCGGCCCAGACCGGCCCGACCATCCGCGGCATCGGCACCTACGTGCTCGGCCAGCCGACCAACGGCACCGGCATCCGGCCGCTCCCCTACACCACCAACCAGGCGATCAACAACTGGACCTACGCCTCGGTCGCCGGCATGGCGGTGCCGCACGGCGTCGGCGCGGTGTGGGCGCAGGGGGCGTGGGAGGTCTACTGGGCGCTGGTCAACCAGTACGGCTTCTCGACCAACCTGTACAACGCCGGCGGCGGCGCCGGCAACCACCGGGCGATGCTCTACGTCAACGAGGGGCTCAAGAGCACGATCTGCAACCCCGCGTTCACCGACACCCGCGACGGCATCATCCAGGCGACGATCAACAACTACCGCGGCGCGGACGTCTGCCGGGTGTGGCGCGCGTTCGCGGCCTACGGCCTCGGCAACGACGCGATCTCGGGCGGCCCCAACGGCCTCAACCCGATCAACGGTTTCGATGTCCCCGGGCTGTGCAAGGTCAAGGTCGACATCGTGCGCGCGACGAGCACGACCACCAACTCGCCGGTCGCCCGCTGCAACGCCGGCTACAAGGCGATCGGCGGCGGCTGCTCCGACGACTTCACCTCGACCCGCCTGCGCTCGGGGTTCCCGATCACCAGCCCGCCGTTCCTCTTCGAGGGGTTCGCGTGCGTGCACGAGGCCAACCCGGGGAGCCTGACCGCCTACGCGATCTGCATCACCGATCCGGGCGACCTCGGCCTGGTGCGGCTGAGCAACACGACCGGCGCCACCAACTCGCCGACCGCGGTCTGCCCGGCGGGCAAGAAGGTGATCGGCGGCGGCTGCTCCGACGACTTCACCTCGACCCGGCTGCGCTCGACCTTCCCGACCACCAGCCCGCCGTTCCTCAACGAGGGCTGGGCGTGCATCCACGAGGTCAACCCGGGCAGCCTGACCGCCTACGCCAGTTGCATCGACGCGGCCGAAGCGGCCGGTCTCCAGCGCGCGACCTTCACCACCGCCGGCACCAACTCGCCGTTCGTGAAGTGCCCGGCGGGGACCCAGATCCTGGCCGGCGGCTGCTCCGACGACTTCATCGGCACCCGGCTGCGCTCGACCTTCCCGACCACCAGCCCGCCGTTCCTCGCCGAGGGCTGGGCGTGCGTCCACGAGGCGAACCCGGGCAGCCTGACCGCGACCGCGCTCTGCCGGGCACCGTAGAAGCCCGGCGCGTGACGGGCGGGGGCCGCAACTCCGCGGCCCCCGCCCGCGGCTCGCGAGCGGGCTCACCCTTCGCGCAGCACCGACATCGGGTCGGTCGTCGCCGCCCGCCGCGCCGGCGCCAGGCAGGCGACGAGCGCGGTGACCAGGAGCACGGCGCCGGCCGCGGCGTAGGACACCGGGTCGGCGGCGCCGACGCCGTAGAGCAGGCTCCCGAGCAGGCGCGCCGCCGCGAACGCGGCGGCGAGGCCGAGGGCGACGCCGACCGCGACCGACCCCATCCCGCGGCGCAGCACCTCCGCCACCACGCGCCGGGCGTCGGCGCCGAGCGCCATGCGCACGCCGATCTCCGGCCGCCGGCGGCTGACCGCGAAGGCGAGCACGCCGAAGACGCCGAGCGCGGCGAGCGCGAGTGCGAGCGTGGAGAACAGGCCGACCACGGCCGCGATCAGCCGCGGCAGGCCGACCGACTCGGAGATCAGCTCGGTCAGCGGGGCGATCCGGGTGATCGTCTGGTCGGGATCGACCGCGGCCACCGCCGCGCGCGCCGCCGGGATCAGCCCCGCCGGCTCGCCGCGCGCGCGCAAGAGAAAGGTCACCACCCGGCGCGGCGCCTGCTGCTGGTGCAAGTAGAGGACGGGCCCCGGCGGCTCGGTCACCGTCTCGTGCCGGGCGTCGCCGACCAGGCCGACGATCTCGAAGTTCTGCCCGCCGGCCAGGAGCCGCCGGCCGACGGGGTTCTCGCCGGGGAACCAGCGCTCGGCCAGGGCCTGGTTGACCAGGCCGACCAGCGGCGCCTCCGGACCGTCCGCGGCGGCGAGGTCGCGGCCGGCGGTCAGCGGGATGCCCGCGGTGGCGAAGAAGCCCGCGCTGACCGGGAACCAGTCCGCCCGCGGCTCCTCGCTCGCCGTCGCCTCGGCGCGCCCTTCGACCCGGAATGCCACCGACTCGGCGCCGGCGCCGCCGGTGAGCGGCGGCACCTTGATCGACGCCACCGACTCGACGCCGGGCAGCGCAGCGAGCGCCTCGCCGAGGCGGCGGTACTGCTCGAGGTACTGCGGGCGCTCGAGGTAGCGGTAGTCGGGGATGATCAGGGAGAGCGCCAGCAGCCGGTCGGCGGCGAAGCCGGTGTCGGTCTCGAGCATCCGCCCGAGCGAGCGCCCGAGCAGCCCCGCCGACACCACCAGCACCACGGTCAGCGCGACCTCGACCGCGACCAGCCCCTCGCCGAGCCGGCCGGTCGAGCCGCCGGCCAGCTCGTCGCGGCCGCGGCGGAGCGTGCGCTCGAGCGCCGGCTGCGACAGCCGCCACGCCGGCAGGGTGCCGGCGAGGAGCGCGGTGAGCGCCGCCGTCGCCGCCGCGAACGCGACGACCGGCGCGTCGCCCCCGACCTCGGCCGCG
>CAZNIX010000399.1:0-4669 GCA_964573125.1 uncultured Thermoanaerobaculia bacterium | reverse complement strand
GAGCTCGCGGGGGTGCTGGGGAGGAGCGCCCACGGGACGGACCGGTGCTCAACCGGCCCACTGTCAGCCCGGGTTTCATTCCAGGTCCACCCGGATCAGCGACACCAGCCGGTGGAGCGCCCGCTCGACGACCGCGGTCTCGGAGTGGCGGACGATGACGTAGCCCTCGCCCTCGTAGGTCCCCGCCGCCGGCTGGCCGCGCCGCGGGAGCTTCGCCTCGACGACCAGGGCGCCGAGCTCCTGCTGCGCCTCGTCGAGCCCGCGCACCGCCGCCACCCGCTTGCCGCGCCCCTGGCCGCGCAGGAACGCGGCGCCGGCGGCCCAGCGGCGCGGCGGCGGCTCGAACTCCTCGAACAGCATGAGCTTGGCCCAGGCGCGGAAGAAGTCGAGGTCGTGGGCATAGGAGATCAGCGGCACGATCTGCGCCCCGGGCGGCCGCGCCGCCACCTCCGACACCGCGACCCGGCCGTCTCGGAGCAGGAACCACTCGAGGTGCGAGAGCCCGGTGCCCATGCCGAGCGCGGCGACGGCGCGGTAGGCGACCTTGCGCACGTCGTCGTAGCGCGGGTCGTCGACCTCGCGCGGCAGGAGCACGCACCACTGGATCCACGGGTTCTCGAGCGTCTCGAGCGGGGTCGGCAGGTAGCGGGTCAGCGAGTGCCACACCGGCTCGCCGCGCACGAACACGCTGTCGAACGAGTGCTCGGCGCCGAGCAGGAACTCCTCGAGCAGGAGCGGCCGCTCGGGCGCCGGGCGGAACAGCGCGAGCGCCTGGACGAGGTCGGCCGCGCCCTCGAGGCGGTGGGTCGCCTTGGCGCCCGCGCCGGCCGGCGGCTTGACCACGAGCGGGAAGCCGACCTCGCGCGCGAACGCCTCGGCCTCGCGCGCGCTCGCCGCCAGCCGGTGGCGAGCGCACGGGACGCCGGCTGCGCGCAGGACGTCCTTCATCCGGCTCTTGTCCCGGAAGTTGTGCGCCGCCGCGACCGACATGCCCTCGATGCCGAGCCGCTCGCGCGCCTCGGCGAGCGGCACCTGCAAGTGCTCGAGGACGCCGAGAAGGCGCTCTGCGGGGCCGCCGAGGTCGCGCGCGAGGTCGGCGGCGGCGGCGGCGATCGCGCGCGCATCGAGCGCGTTGCCGACCTGCCGGTAGCCGGCGAGCCGGCCCGCGAGCGCCGCCGGGAGCTTCGCCGCCGGCTCCGAGCTGACGACCGCGAGCGCCACGCCGGGCAGCCCGGCGGCGGCGCGCAGGAAGCGGACGGTGGTTTCGAGATGGAACGGGGCGACGAAGACGGCGCGGCGCACCGGGGCACTCTATCGAATCGCCGGGCGTCGGAATCGCCGGTCCCGGGATGCCGGGCCTCGGATCACCGGTGTCGGCTCGCCGGGTCTCGGGTCGCCGGATCTCGAATCGCCGGAGTATGATCCCGTCCTGATCCACCGCACGAGGTCGCACGTGACCGCCACCGAATCCGCCTCCCCCGCTGCCCCGCCCCGCCGGCGCCGCTCGTGGCCGCGCCGCCTCCTCCGCGCGCTCGCCGCGTTGGCCGTCTTGCTGCTGCTCGCCGCCGGCGCCGCCGCGCTCTGGCTGCGCCACGAGCTGCGCGCGAGCCTGCCGCGGCTCGAGGGCGAGGTGGCGGTGGCCGGGCTCGCGGCGCCGGTGGTCGTCGAGCGCGACGCCCTCGGCGTGCCGACGATCCGCGCCGGCGACCGGCGTGACGCCGCGTTCGCGCTCGGCTTCCTCCACGGCCAGGAGCGCTTCTTCCAGATGGACCTCCAGCGCCGGCGCGCCGCCGGCGAGCTGGCGGAGCTGTTCGGCACCGCCGCGCTCCCCGCCGACCGGGGGATGCGCGTGCACCGCTTCCGCGCCCGCGCGCGCCGCTTCCTCGACGCCGAGCCCGCCCCGCTGCGGGCGCTGATCGAGGCCTACGCCCAGGGGGTCAACGCCGGCCTCGGCGCGCTCGGCGCGCGGCCGTTCGAGTACTTGCTGCTGCGCGCCGAGCCGGTCCCGTGGCGGCCCGAGGACACGCTGCTCGGCGTGCTCGCGATGTACAACGTGCTCCAGGGCGACATGCTCGAGCGCGAGCGCGGCCAGGGGCTGATGCGCGACCTCCTGCCGGGCGAGCTGGTCGCGTTCCTGCTGCCGCCGGGCAACTCCTGGGACGCGCCGCTGACCGGGTCGCCGTTCGAGGCGCCGCCGCCGCCCGGGCCCGAGGTCCGGGACCTGCGGACGCTCGACCTCCCGCCGCCGCCGGCGGGCCCGCCGCCGTTCGAGATCTCGGCCGAGGGCGACGCCGAGGCGGTGCCCGGGAGCAACGCCTGGGCGGTCGCCGGCGCCCGGACCGCCGCCGGCGCCGGCGGGCTGATCGCGAGCGACATGCACCTCGACCTCCGCCTGCCCAACATCTGGTACCGCGCCGCGCTGGTCTGGCCCGCGGCGAACGTCGCGCCAGAGGCGCGCATCAACGTCGCCGCCGAGCGACGGATCATCGGCGTCACCCTGCCCGGCGCCCCGGGCGTCGTGGTCGGGAGCAACGGCCGGGTCGCCTGGGGCTTCACCAACGCCCAGGCCGACATCGCCGATCTGGTGGTGGTCGAGACCGACCCCGCCGACCCCGGCCGCTACCTCACAGCGGACGGGCCGCGCCCGTTCGAGGTCGCGGTCGAGAGGATCCGCGTCGCCGGCGGCGCCGAGGAGCGGTTCGAGGTGCGCGAGACGGTGTGGGGCCCGGTGGTCGGCGCGGACGCCGCAGGCCGGCCGCTCGCGTTCGCCTGGCTCGCCCACCGCGACGGCGCGGTCGATCTCGGGCTGCTCGGGCTGGAGGGCGCGAAGACCCTCGAGCAGGCGATGGCGGTCGCGAACCGCGCGGGCATGCCGGTCCAGAACTTCCAGGTCGCCGACGCCTCCGGGCGCATCGCCTGGACGCTCGCCGGCCGCCTGCCGCGCCGGATCGGCGGCTACGACCCGCGCTTCCCGGCCTCCTGGGCCGACGGCGCCGCCGGCTGGGACGGCCTGCTGCCGCCGGAGGAGACGCCGCGCATCGTCGATCCGCCCGAAGGGCTGATCTGGAGCGCCAACAGCCGCACGGCCGAAGGCGAGGCGCTGGCGACGATCGGCGACGGCGGCACCGTCACCGGCGCCCGCGCCGGGCGCATCCGCGACCGCCTGCGCGCGCTCGAGGCGGCGACGCCGGCCGACATGCTCGCGATCCAGCTCGACGACAGCGCGTTCTTCCACGAGCGCTGGCACCGGCTGCTGATCGACACCCTCGACCGCGCCGGGGGCTCGTCCGATCCGCGGCGCGCCGCCGCCCGCGCACTGCTCGACGACTGGAGCGGCCGCGCCGAGCCCGCCTCGGTCGCCTACCGACTGGTGCGCGCGACGCGGCGGTTCTTCGCCGAGGACCTCTTCGCGGCGCTGACCGCGCCCTGCCGCGCGGCCGACCCGGAGTTCGACTACCTGAGCGTCCACCCGCGCTACGAGGGCCCGCTCTGGCGCCTGGTCGAGGAGCGCCCGCCGCATCTGCTGCCGCCGCGCCACGCCTCGTGGGACGCGGCGCTCCTCGCCGCCTTCGACCGCGTGCTCGACGTCCTCGAGCGCTCGGACGGCCCGCTCGAGACCAAGACCTGGGGCCGCCACAACACGGTCGTCCTCCGCCACCCGCTGAGCCGGGCGCTGCCCGCGCTCGGCCGCTGGCTCGACACCGCCCCGGTCGAGCTGCCCGGCGACAACTACATGCCGCGCGTCGTCACCCCCGGCTTCGGCTCCTCCCAGCGCCTGGCGGTCTCGCCCGGCCGCGAGGAGGAGGGCTACTTCCACATGCCCGGCGGCCAGAGCGGCCACCCGCTCTCCCCGCACTACCGCGACGCCCACGCGGCGTGGGTCGAGGGCGAGCCGACGCCGTTCCTCCCCGGGCCGGCGGTGCACACCCTGCGCCTGACGCCGGCAGGCTGACGCCGCTACGCGGTCCGCTTCCGGAAGCGCGCCGCCGCCAGGCCGAGCAGCGCCGCCCCCATGGCCAGCAGCGCCAGGTGCTGCGGCCACAGCTCGGCGAGGCCGACGCCCTTGAGGAAGATCCCGCGCACGATCTCGAGGAAGTGGCGCAGCGGGTTGAGCAGCGTCAGCCGCTGGAAGAGGCGCGGCATCGAGGCGACCGGGAAGAGGAAGCCGGAGAGCAGCAGCGTCGGCATGAAGACCAGGAAGGTGGTCAGGAACGCCTCCTGCTGGGTCTTCGACACGGTCGAGATCAGGAGGCCGACCCCGAGCGCGGGGAGCAGGAAGAGCGCCCCGGCGAGGAGCAGCAGCGCCGGGCTGCCGGCGAACGGGACGCCGAACCAGAACACCGCGACGAGCGTGATCAGCACGAGGTCGACCAGCCCGATGAGCGCGAACGGGATGGTCTTGCCGGCGATCAGCTCGAACGGCTGGATCGGCGACACCATGAGCTGCTCGAGGGTGCCGATCTCGCGCTCGCGCACGACCGCGAGCGCGGTCATGAGCTGGCAGACCAGCAGGAGGATCGCGCCGACCACCGCGGGCACGTTGTAGTTGCGGCTCTCGAGCCCGGGGTTGAACCAGGCGCGGTCGCGCAGATCGACGAGACCGGCGGCCGCGGTTCCAGCAGGAGGTGCTGGAGCCGCGCAGTCTCGTTGCGTCAGGCGAGATCTATCC
>CAZNIX010000398.1:0-4671 GCA_964573125.1 uncultured Thermoanaerobaculia bacterium | reverse complement strand
GGCGGCGGCGGGTCGCGCTCGGCCGCCGGCGGCGCCGGAGTCTCCCCGGCCGCCGCCCGCCGGCCCGGCTCGACGGTCTGGAGCCGGTCGACCACCCACAGCCGGGCGAGCGCCTCGACCCAGCGCCGGCGCGGCTCGCCGAGCGCCTCGAGCAGCTCGCCGACGACCTCCGGCCGGCGCAGGCGGCTGAGCAGGTAGGCCTCGTCGGCTCCCACCGGTTGGCTCCGCTCGGGGTCGTCGTCCGCCGGGGCGGCAACGATCGTCGCCCCGGGGCCGCCGAGGCGCGCGACCAGCTCGGCCTCGTCGCAGCCGAGCGCGGCGGCCTCGATCAGCAGCAGTTCGGTCGGCAGCGGGCCGACCAGCCCCCAGGCGGGCTGGACCAGGCGGTCGGTGAAGCGGGCGGTGCGCGCCCGCCAGCCGGTCAGGTGCTCGGCGAGGCGGTGGATCAGGTCGCCGAGGTCCTTGGGGATGCGCCGGACCGGGCCCGCGTCGCCGTCGGCCTCGCCGGCGGCGAACGGCGGCGGCGGCGCCCGCTCCGCCTGCTCGAGGTAGCGAACGAGCTGTCCGGCCAGCGGGTGCGCGCGGGCGAGGTAGAGCTCGCCGGCGATGAAGTGCAGGCGCTTGCGCGACCGCCCGTCGCCGACCTCGAGCTGACCGGTCGCCCGGCTGAGGTGGACGCGGCGGATCAGCGCCAGGATCGTCTGCTGGGTGGCCTGGGTGGTGATGTAGCGCATGGCGCCCTTCAGCGCGGCGGGCTCTCGGCGCTCGCCGGCCGGCCGGTCGGCCGCTCGGACCGGCGAGCGCCTCTGACCCCGGGACCTGCGTCCGCCGCGCCGAACGAGCGGAACTCCTCGGCCCGGTGGTCGGCGAGGGGACGGGTGCGGCGCTCGCCGGCGGGTGCGGCGTGCCGTCTGGCGGCAGCGATCGGGGGACGCCTCTGGGTCGTTTAAAGGGCGATGAATGCTAGCACAGGGGGCGGTCGCCCCGGCCCGCTCAGCCGCCGCCGCGACCCAGATCCCGCAACAGGATGGCGACGATCCGCTCGCCGGCGCGGCCGTCCCCGAACGGGTTGGGCGCCGGCCAGCGCTCCGGCGCGGCGGCGGCCGCCCAGGCCTCCGCGAGGGCGGCGCGGACGTCCTCGCGCCGGCGCCCGATCAGCCGGTTGCCGGCCTCGAGCCCCTCGGGGCGCTCGGTGGCGTCGCGCGCCACCAGCACCGCCTTGCCGAGCGACGGCGCCTCCTCCTGGATGCCCCCCGAGTCGGTGAGGACGACGCGCGCGCGGGCGAGCAGCGCGGCGAACTCGTCGAACGGGAGCGGCTCGAGGAGCCGGACGCGGGGGTCGCCGGCGAAGACCTCGGCGGCGGTCCGGCGCACCGCCGGGTTGGGGTGGACCGGCCACAGCGCGGTCGCGTCCGGCGTCGCGCCCAGGAAGTCCCGGACGCCGAGCAGGATCTCGCGCAGGGCGCCGCCGAACGACTCCCGCCGGTGGAGCGTGATCAGCAGCTCGGGCCGGGCGTCGGCGGGGGAGAGGCGGCGCGCCTCGAGCATCCAGAGCAGGGCGTCGACCGCGGTGTTGCCGGTGATCGAGATCCGCTCCGCCGGGATCCCCTCGCGGCGGAGGTTGTCCGCCGCGCGCGCGGTGGGCGCGAAGCACCACCTCGCCAGCCGGTCGGTGAGCTGCCGGTTGGCCTCCTCGGGGAACGGATTGGCGAGGTCGTACGTGCGCAGCCCGGCCTCGACGTGGCCGACCGGGATGCCGAGGTGGAAGGCCGCGAGCGCGGCGGCGAGGACGGTCGTGGTGTCGCCCTGCACCAGCACCGCCGCGGGCGCCAGCCGCTCGAGCAGCGGCGGCAGGCGGTCGGCGACGCGCGCGATCACGTCGTTGGGCGACTGGCCCTCCGCCATCACCGCCAGCTCGTGGTCGGGCGCGAGCCCGAACGGCGCCAGCGCCGAGTCGAGCAGCTCGCGGTGCTGGCCGGTCGACAGCAGCACGGCCCCGACGCCGGCCGCGCGCCGCAGCGCCCGGACCACCGGCGCCATCTTGATCGCCTCCGGCCGGGTGCCGACGATCACGACCACGGGCGGGTCCGGCATCGGGTTCTCGGTTCCGCGGCTAGCGGGGCGTCGCCGCGCTCGCGGCCGCGGCTTCGAGCCAGCGCCGCCACTCCGCCCACAGGCGGTCGCGGAAGCGCTCGCGGAAGGGGCCGAAGTGGCCGATCTCCCGCACCCCGAGGTCGGCGGGGGCGAGGATGCGCAGCTCGCTTTCGGCGTTGGGATAGAAGGCGAGGAGCCGCTCGACCGCGCGCGGCGGGGCGAGCAGGTCGTCGGTGAAGCCCCAGGCGGCGAGCGGGCGGTCGAAGCGCTCGTAGCCGGTGCGGCCGGCGGCGCGCGCGTAGGAGAGCACGTAGTCGGGGTGGCGGCCCCAGCGCGCCCACTCGCGCGCGACGCCGGCGGGGACGTCCTCGCCGCCGGTCGCGAGCCGCATCGGCAGGTAGCCGAAGAGCGTGACCAGCGCCGGCAGCCAGCAGTACCAGAAAAACGCGAGCGCCCAGCGCCAGATCCCCGGCCAGAAGCGCCAGTAGCCGCTCTGGGCGCCGATCGCGAGCACGGCGCGGACGCGGTCGCTCGCCGGGGCGAGCCCGAGCACCTGGCCGCCGACGCTGTGGCCGACGACCAAGAGCGGCGCCCCCGGCCAGCGCCCGGCGAGCCAGGCGAGCGCGCCCTCGAGGTCCTGCTCGCCCCACTCGTGGAGGCGGGCGGAAAAGCCGCGCAGCCGCCCCGGCAAGGAGCCGCCCATGCCGCGGTAGTCGAACGCGAGCACCGCGAACCCGGCACCGGCGAGCCAGGCGGCGAAGGGGTCGTAGTAGCGCTTGCGCACACCCATTGCCGGGGCGATCACCACCGCGGCGCGCGGCGGATCGTCGCCGGCGCCCGCGTCCGGCTCGTGGAGCACCGCCGAGAGCGGGAAGCCGTCGGCGGCGGGGAGGGTCAGCTCGCGGCGCATCGCGGCCCGGCGGTGGCCGGCGCGGCCTCGGCTCTCACCCGCCCCGCCCGGCGGCGAGCACGCGCTCGACCCGCCGCTGGGTCGCCGCCAGCGGCGACTCGTCGCGCGCGGCGGCCTCGGCGAAGATCTCGCCCAGCGAGTCGCCCAGAGCCTCGACGCGGGCGAACAGCTCGTCGGGATCGGTGGTCCCGAGCTCGAGCAGGCCGAACGCGAGGGCGCCGCCGCCGTTGATCAGGTAGTCGGGGGCGTAGAGGATGCCGCGGCGGTGGAGGCGGTCGGCGTCCGCGGGCTCGCCGAGCTGGTTGTTGGCGGAGCCGGCGACGGCGCGGCAGCGCAGGCGCGGGATGGTGTCGCGGTTGAGCACCTGGCCGACCGCGCACGGGGCGAAGACGTCGCACTCGGTGTCGTAGACCGCGTCCGCCGGGATCGCCCGGCAGTCGGGCTCGCCGCCCAGCTCGGCGGCGAGGGCGGCGGCGCGGCCGGCGTCGACGTCGGCGAGCAGCAGGCGCGCGCCGGCGGCGCGCAGCAGGCCGGCGAGCGGGGCGCCGACGTCGCCCACCCCCTGGACGAGCACGGTCTTGCCGGCGAGGCCGGCGCCGTCGACGTGGCGGATCGCGGCGCCGATGCCGCGGAAGACGCCGCGGGCGGTGAACGGGCCGGGGTCGACCAGCTCGCCGCGGCCGCCGTGGCCGCCCATCACGTGGCGGGTGGCCTCGGCGATCACCGCCATGTCCTCGACCGAGGTGCCAAGGTCCTCGCCGGTGGAAAACGAGCCGTGGAGCGAGTCGACCAGTTTGCCGTAGCGGCGCAGCAACGCCCGGCGCTCGGCCTCCGGCAGCGGTCCGGGCGGCGCGATCACCGCCTTGCCGCCGCCGAACGGGACCCCGACCGCGGCCCACTTGTGGGTCATCCCCTCGGCGAGCAGCATGGCGTCGCGCAGCGCGGCGGCGGGGCTCGCGTAGGGCTTCATCCGCGTGCCGCCGGTCGGCCGGCCGAGGGTGTCGTCGTGGAGCGCGACGAACATCCAGGCGCCGGTCGGCCGGTCGCGATGGGCGACCACCGCGAGGCCGTCCCAGCCCGCGATCAGCTCCTGGAGATCCGCGTCCGATTCGCTCATGGTCGGGGGGCCGCGGCGGCGCGACCGCCGCGGCGCGCGGAGCGTATCAGGATCGCGGAGCCGGCGGCGAGGCCGGAGTTGTTGGAGGGGGGGCTGCGCCCCCCTCCCCACGCGAGTGAATCGCGTGGGTCCCCTCCCCTGTCTCAGCGGCGCGGCGCGCCGCCGCGCGCCCCTTCAGGGCGCGGGGGCCGGCCGGTCGGCCATGGCAGGACCGGGCCGGCCCCCGGGCGCGCGATTCCTGCGCACGCCCTGGAGGCGATCCGCGGATGGCGATCCGCCGGCGCCGATCTGGCAGAATGCGCCGGCGCGGCCGGCGCCGCCGCCCAGGAGTACCGATGTCAGCGACCCCCTCGGCCCCCAGAGCGTCCCACTCGAGCCCACGAAGCCCGGCCGGCGGAGCGCGGCCTCTCGTCCTCGCGCCCTCCCTCGTGGCGCTCGCCGCCGGCGGACCGCGGCGGCTGCTCACCGCACCCGCCCCGGCGCGCCTCGCCGCCGCCGGCCCGCGGGGGCCGATCCTCGCGGCCGTCCTCCCGCTCGCCCTCTCGGCCCT
>CAZNIX010000397.1:0-4672 GCA_964573125.1 uncultured Thermoanaerobaculia bacterium | reverse complement strand
GCGCTGGTCGCGGCGGCGAGCTTCGCGCTGCGCCCGATCCGCGAGGTCGAGGACGCGCTCCCCGACCACGGTCCGGCGGCCGGGTGAGTCCTTCGAGCGGGGCTGCGCCCCCCTCCGATCGCGAGTGAATCGCGCGGCTCACGCGCTCCGAGCGTCCCGGACGCGCGGCCTTCGCGCACTCTTGCGTCCAAGCGGGTGTGTATCTCGTCTTGTCTACTGGTATTCCTCGGGATACTGATTCTGAAGGGCGTATTTCTTCAGTAGATCAGTAGAATAGTTCCGCTCGCTCGCTCAGACGTAGGGAAGAGTTTCGAGGAGGGGGAAGGTGACGATCGTCGGCGAACCGCGGCGAGCGGTTCCGGACGCCGCCGAAGCCGCTCCCGGCGAGGCCGCCGCGGGCGAGCCCGCCTGTCCGCCCGGACCGCGCGTCGACTACCCGGGAGCTCCGACACTCCACGGGCTGGTCGAGGAGCAGGTCGAGCGCACGCCGGCAGCGGTCGCGGTCGCGTTCGAGGGACGCGCGCTGAGCTACCGCGAGCTCGACCGCCGGGCGAACCGGATCGCCCGCCGGCTGATCCGCCTCGGCGCCGGCCCCGAAGCGCGGGTCGGGGTGATGATGGAGCGCTCGCTCGAGCTGGTCGCGGCGCTCTACGCCGTGCTCAAGGCGGGCGCCGCGTTCGTGCCGCTCGACCCCGGCTATCCGGCCGAGCGGCTGGCCTTCATGCTCGCCGACGCCGCCGGCGACGAGCCGCCGCTGCTGCTCGCGCAGGAGAAGCTCCTCGACCGCCTGCCGGCGCCGGCGCGCGCGCCCGGCGCGCGGGTGGTCTGCGTCGATTTCGACTCCGACCGCGACCACGAGGCGATCGCGCGCGAGCGCGGCGAGCCGCCCCCCTGCCGGGTGGTCGGCGACAACGCCGCCTACGTGCTCTACACCTCGGGCTCGACCGGTCGGCCCAAGGGCGCGGTCAACACTCACCGGGCGATCCGCAACCGCCTGCTCTGGATGCAGGAGCAGTACCGCCTCGACGCCTCCGACCGCGTGCTCCAGAAGACCCCGTACAGCTTCGACGTCTCGGTGTGGGAGTTCTTCTGGCCGCTGCTCGCCGGCGCGCGGCTGGTGGTCGCGCGGCCGGAGGGGCACAAGGACAGCGGGTACCTGGTCGACACGATCGTGCGCGAGGGGATCACCACGCTGCACTTCGTCCCCTCGATGCTCCACGCCTTCCTCGCCGATCCCGAGGTCGGGCGATGTACCGGCCTGCGGCGCGTGATCGCGAGCGGCGAGGCGCTGACCGCCGACCTCCAGCGCCGCTTCTTCTCCTCCCTGCCCGCCGAGCTGCACAACCTCTACGGCCCGACCGAGGCCGCGATCGACGTCACCCACTGGCCGTGCCGGCGCGGCGATGATCAGCCAGTCGTGCCGATCGGCTGGGCGATCGCCAACGTCACGATGCGCGTGCTCGACGCCGAGCTGCGGCCGGTGCCGCGCGGTGGCGAGGGCGAGCTGTACATCGGCGGCGTCGGCCTCGCCCGCGGCTACCACGCGCGGCCGGCGCTGACCGCGGAGCGCTTCATCCCCGACCCGCTCGCCGCGGAGCCCGGCGCCCGCCTCTACCGCACCGGCGACCTCGCGCGCACCCTGCCCGACGGCAGCCTCGAGTTCCTCGGCCGGGTCGACTTCCAGGTCAAGCTGCGCGGCCAGCGCATCGAGCTGGGCGAGATCGAGTCGGCGCTCGGCGGGCATCCGGCGCTGCGCGAGGTCGCGGTCGGCGTCCACGGCGTCGGCGACTACGACCGCCGGCTGGTCGCCTGGGCGGTGCCCGACGCGTCGTGCGCGCTGCCGCTGCGCCGCCGCCTCGAGCTCGAGCGGCGCGGCGAGCTGGCGGCGCCGCTGCTCGAGCTGCCCAACGGCATGGAGGTCGCCTACCGCAACCGGCCGGAGACCGAGTTCGTCTACCGCGAGATCTTCGAGCAGGAGGTCTACCTGCGCCACGGCGTGACGCTCGACGACGGCGGCGTCGTGGTCGACGTCGGCGCCAACATCGGGCTGTTCACGCTGTTCGCGACCGGTTTCGGGCCGCGGGTCGCGGTGCTCGCGTTCGAGCCGATCCCCCAGCTCGCGGCGCTGGCGCGGCTCAACGCGGAGCTGTACGGCGCCGACGCCCGGGTCGTCGCCGCCGGCGTCGGGGCGCGGCCGGGCCGCGCCGAGTTCACCTACTACCCGCACGTGTCGCTGATCTCCGGCCGCCATGCCGATGCGGCCGCGGACCGGAGCGCGGTGCGCGCGTTCGTGGTCGGCGCGCTCGACCCCGCGGTGCGCGCCGCGCTCGGCGACGACGAGATCGACGGCCTGCTCGCCGAGCGGCTGGCCAGCGAGCGGGTGAGCTGCGAGATCACCGATCTCTCGGCGGCGCTCTCCGCGCACGGCGTCGAGCGGGTCGACCTGCTCAAGATCGACGTCGAGAAGAGCGAGCTCGAGGTGCTCGCGGGGATCGCCGAGGCCGACTGGCCGCGGATCCGCCAGGTGGTCGCCGAGATCCACGACCTCGACGGCCGGCTCGAGCGCGCGGGCGCGCTGCTGCGCGCGCGCGGTTTCGAGGTCGCGGTCGAGCGCGACGCCTCGCTCGCCGGCTCGCGGCTCTACAACCTCTACGCGATCCGGCCCGGGGAGCGGCGCCGGCGGTCGACGGTCGCCGGCGACCGCGACGGGAGCGGCGGCGACCCGCGCCGGCGCTTCGCCGGCGCCCGCCGGCTGGTCGACGACCTCCGCCGCCACTGCGCCGAGACGCTCCCCGAACACATGGTGCCGGCGCACTTCGTGCTCCTGCCGGAGATGCCGCTGACCCCGAGCGGCAAGACCGACCGCCGGGCGCTGCCGCCGCCGCCCCGGGAGCGCGATCAGCTCGGCGTCGACTACCGGGCGCCGCGCACTCGCGTCGAGCGCGCGCTCGCCGGGCTGTGGCGCGAGCTGCTCGCGCTCGAGCGGGTCGGCCTCGACGACGACCTGCTCGCGCTCGGCGGCCACTCGCTGCTCGCCGCGCAGTTCGCCGCCCGCCTGCGCTCGGCGCTCGGCGTGACGCTGGCGCCGGTCGAGGTCTTCCGCCACCCGACGGTGGCGGCGCTCGCCGAGCGCATCGAGCGGCGCGGCGAAGCGGCCGCCGGCGGCGGTCCGGCGGGCGCGGCCGCGGTGCCGCCGCCGCTCGTGCGTATGCCGCGCGCCGGGCGCATCCCGCCGACCTTCCCGCAGGAGCAGATCTGGCTCATCCACCGCCTCGCGCCGGGCAACATCGCCTACAACTTCCAGTACACGGTGCGCTTCCGCGGTCCGCTCTCGCGCCCGGTGCTCGAGCGCGCGCTGACCGAGATCGTGCGCCGCCACGAGGTGCTGCGCACGACCTTCGGGGAGACCGACGGCGAGGTCGCGCAGGCGGTCCACGAGCCGTGGGCGGCGCGCACGCCGGTGGTCGATCTCGGCGCGCTCCCCGCCGACCGCCGCGAAGCGCTCGCCGAGGCGCTGGTGCACCGGCGGGTGCGGCGCTCGTTCGACCTCGGGCGGCTGCCGTTGATCGAATGGACGCTCCTGCGGCTGGGCGCCGAGGACCACGTCTTCGTCCACGTCGAGCACCACTTCGTGCACGACGGCTGGGCGCTCGCGGTCTTCCTGCGCGAGCTGCGCGCGCTCTACTCGGCGTTCGCCGCCGGGCGGCCGTCGCCGCTGCCCGAGCTGCCGGTGCAGTTCGCCGATTTCGCGCTCTGGCAGCGCGAGTGGATGTCGGGTCCGGCGCTCGAGGCGCAGCTCGATTACTGGCGGCGGCGGATCGCGGGCGCCCCCGGCGCCCCCGAGCTGCCCACCGACCGCCCGCGGCCGCGCGCGCTGTCGTTCCGCGGCGCCCGCTTCGACGGCGACCTGCCGCCGGCGCTCTACGAGAAGCTGCGCGCGTTCGGCCGGCGCGAGCGGGCGACCCTGTTCATGACCATGACCGCGGCGTTCGAGGCGCTGCTCGCGCGCTACTCCGGCCAGGACGACTTCCTGCTCGGGAGCGGCGTCGCCAACCGGCGGCTCGCCGAGTCCGAGCCGCTGATCGGGATGATCGTCAACACCCTGGTGCTGCGCGCCGACCTGACCGGCGACCCGACGTTCCGTGAGCTGCTCGAGCGGGTGCGCGAGGAGACCCTCGGCATGCAGGAGCACCAGGACCTGCCGTTCGAGCGCCTGGTCGCCGAGGTCCAGCCCGAGCGCGACCTGTCGCGCAACCCGCTGTTCCAGCACCTGTTCAGCTTCCACGACGCGCCGGTGCCCGACCTCGAGTTCGCCGGCCTCGCCGGCGAGCTGATCGAGCGCCACAACGGCTCGGCCAAGTGCGATCTCAACGTCGTGGTCAAGCCGCGCGCCGAGCAGCGGATCGGCCGCGCCGCCGCCGCCGAGGACGAGCAGCTCCGGATGCTCTGGGAGTACGCGACCGACCTCTACGACGCCGCCACGATCGAGCGCATGTGGGGCCACTACCAGGCGCTGCTCGCCGCGGTGCTCGACGACCCCGACCTGCGGGTCTCGGAGCTGCCGCTGCTGACCGCGGCCGAGCGGGCGCAGCTCGGCGCGTGGCAGAGCGGTCCGGCGCCGGCGCCCGAGGCCGCGCGCGAGCCGTGCGTCCACCGGCTGGTCGCGGCGCAG
>CAZNIX010000396.1:0-4678 GCA_964573125.1 uncultured Thermoanaerobaculia bacterium | reverse complement strand
GCCAGCAGCACCGCCGCCGGCAGCAGGTAGAGCCCGGCGACCAGCGCCCGGCGCACCCGCGGCCGCGCCAGCGCGCCGAGCTTCTCGCCCCAGCGCCCGTCCCACACCGGGCGCGGGAAGATCAGGAAGAAATGGAGGAAGCTCGCCGGCAGGAGCACCAGCGCGGCGGTGCCGGTATGGAGCACGAAGCTGTCGATCCGCGAGTAGGAGGCCGGCCGCAGACGGCAGACCAGGACGAGCAGAAACAGCGTGCAGACCAGAAACAGCACGCGGCTGGCCGGCAACTCGGGCCGCTGGCGGAGCACGAACAGGCCGATGAAGAAGAAGCTGAAGCCGAGCAGGCAGGCCGAGAGATACGCGGGGTCGCCGATCTGGCGCCGGCCGAGCGCGACCCCGAGTTCGAGCGCGTCGCCGCCGGCCCGGCGCACGAAGTAAGCGGCCGTCTCGCCGATCTCGAGGCGGTTGAGCAGCTCGGCGGCGTGGGCCGGCGAGCGCAGGAGCGACCGCCCGATGCCGACGATCTGGTCGCCGGGCCGGATCCCGGCGCGGTCGGCGCCCGAGCCCGGCACCACCCCGCGCACCCGCAGCTCGCCGAGGGCGTCGGCCTCGAGCACGACGCCGTCGTACGGGCGGGGCAGGTACATGTCCACGATCGACAGGCCCGCGAGCAGGGACGCGACCAGCCCGAGGGCGTAGAGCGCGGCGGTCGGGTAACGGGAGGTCATCGGCCGGGACCGCCTCGGCGGTTTCTACGCAGCGCGCGGGCCGGAGTTCTAGCGGCTCGCTCGTCAGGCTCGCGCGCCGGCAAGGGTCGCAGGCCTGGCCAACTCCACCCAAACTCAACACGTCTGGTCGGAGTTGGCCAGGCGAGCGAGCCAGCGGCTCGCTCTGGTCGGAGTTGGCCCGCCGAGCGAGCCGGTCATCGGGCGGGCTCGGCGGGCGCGGCCCACGATAGCCGATTCGACGCGCGAGAGCGCGCGAGCACGCCGGACGCGGGCCTCGCGGTCCGGCGGCGGGCGGGCGGCCTGGGTAGGACCGGGTAGGACGGATACCGACGTCGCGATCAGCCGAGCGCCGACGCCGCTTTCGGACCGGCGTCGATGGTCACCGGCGCCGGCCGCACTCCAGACTCGCAGCGTGCCGGCCGCCCGCAGCGGCACCGCGCCGCCGTGAGCCGCCGCCCGGAGAAACGATGCGATCGCGAGCACTCCCACCCTGGATCCTGGCTCTGGCCGCCGCGACGGCGGCGCCGGGCGCCGGTGCGCACCAGGCCGAACTGCGCAACTACTCCCTCGAGGACGGGCTCGCGCAGTCGGTGGTCGTCGCCATGCGGCAGGACCGCAACGGCGATCTCTGGCTGGCGACGTTCGGCGGCGCCAGCCGGTTCGACGGCCACGGCTTCCACAACTACTCGACCCCGGACGGCCTCGCCGGCGAGGGGGTGACGGCGATCGCGGAGGACGCCGACGGCGGGCTCTGGCTGGGCACCGAAGCCGGCCTCAGCCGCTTCGACGGCACCTCGTTCACAACCTTCACTCCCGACGACGGGCTGCCGCCCGGCGAGGTCACGGCGTTGCGGGTCACCCGCCGGGGCACCCTCTGGGTGGGCACCGGACGCGGACCCTACCGCTTCGCCGGCCGGCGGTTCACCGCCGACGATTCGGCGCCGGCGCGGCTCCGGGAGGCGAGGGTCACCGCCCTGTTCGAGGACCGCGCGGGCGACCTCTGGTTCGGCGCTCCGGGAGCGGGGCTGTTCCGCCGCGACGGCGCGAGCTACCAGCACTGGGGGGTCGAGAGCGGCCTGCCGCAGAGCCTGACCTGGCAGTTCGGCCAGGACCGGCGGGGCCGGCTCTGGGTGGGCACCGACGAGGGTCTCTTCCGATTCGAGCGCGGCCGATTCGTGGTGCCGGAGGAGACCAAGGGGTTGGCCGGCCGGGCCGTGCTGGCGATCCAGGAAGACCGCGCCGGCCGCTTGTGGATCGGCACCGACCGCGGCCTGGCGTGCCTCGAGCGGGATGAGCTGGACCTGGCGCCGATCCGTGGGGCGCTCGGACGGTACCGCATCCGCTCCGCGCTCGAGGATCGCGAGGGCACCCTCTGGTTCGGCACCGGCGGCGCGGGCGTCTTCCAGTGGCGGGACGGCCCGTTCAGCCACCTGGACGAAGGAGACGGGCTGCCGCACCCGGTGGTGATGGGCCTGGCCGAAGACGGGGCGGGCAGGCTGTGGGCGGGGACCGGCGGCGGCGTCGCCCGGTTCGACCGCGACGGCGCCATCCACCCCCTGCCCGCCGCCGGCCGGCCCCGGGGGATGGTCTGGGACGTCCTCCGGGACCGCCGGGGGCATCTGTGGATGGCGACCGACGACGGGGTCTTCCGCTTCGACGGCGCCTCCTTCCACACCTTCGACCGGAGCGGCGGCTTCCGCCGCCAGACCGTGCTGTGCATCGCCGAGGACCGGGAGGGGAGCCTCTGGTTCGGGAGCTGGGGCGCGGTCACCCGCTACGACGGCCGGCGCTTCGAGCCCTTCCTCCTCCCCGGCGACGCCGCCGGCGCGCGGGTGATCACCCTCCATGCCGGCGCCGACGGCCGTCTGTGGCTGGGCACCGACCACGGTCTGCTGGTGTTCGACGGCGCCGCCTTCTCGATCCCCGAGGGGGCGGACGACGTCCTGCGCACGTCCTACATCGCCAGCATCGCCGGGGACGAGCGCGGCAGCCTGTGGATCGCGACCAAGGGGCGGGGCCTGGTGCGCTACAGCGCGCCGGCGGCCGGTCGTCCCGCCCGCAACGAGCGGTTCACCACCGCCGACGGCCTGCCCGCCGACGGCGTCTACTCGCTGCTCTTCGACGGCGCCGGCGGCCTCTGGATCGGCACCACCTACGGCGTCAGCCGCCTCGACGTCGCCGGCTACTTCGCGACCGGCGCCCGCGCGATCCGCTCCTACGGCAGCGCCGACGGCTACTACGGCGTCGAGAGCAACCGCGGGGCCACGCTGCGCACCGCGGACGGCAGCCTCTGGTTCGGCACCGTCAAGGGGGTGGTCCGCTACGAGCCGGAGCGCGACCGGCCCAACCGCGTCGAGCCGCTGACCCGGATCACCGGCCTCCGGCTGTTCCAGGCGGCGACCGACTGGCGGTCCCTGGGCTTCGCCATCCGCGACGGCCTGCCGGTCGAGCCGAGCCTCGAGCACGACGCCAACCACCTGACCTTCGACTACATCGGCGTCAGCCTCGCGGTGCCCGAGGGGGTCCGCTACCGTTACCGGCTGGAGGGGATCGACCCGACCTGGAGCCCCGCCACCGGGGCGACGTCGGCGACCTACGCCAGCCTGCCGCCGGGCGCCTACACGTTCAGGGTCGAGGCGTGCAACCACGACGGAGCGTGCAACCAGCGCCCGGCCAGCTACCGCTTCACGATCCTGCGCCCGTGGTGGCGCGCCGGCTGGTTCCTGGCGCTGGCCGGCGCCGCGATCGTCGGTCTCACCTGGGGGCTCTTCCGCTGGCGCCTGCACCGGCTCGAGCGCCGGCGGGCATGGCTGGAGGCGACGGTGGCGGAGCGTACGGCGGAGCTCGAGTGCGCCAACCGGGAGCTGGACCGCCTCGCCCGCACCGACCGCCTGACCGGACTGCCGAACCGCGGCGCGTTCGACGAGCGCCTGGCGATGGAGTGGGGCCGCGCGCAGCGGGAAGGGACGCCGCTGGCGCTGATCCTCGCCGACGTCGACTACTTCAAGCTGCTCAACGACAGCCAGGGCCACCCGGCCGGAGACAGTTGCCTCGTCGCGGTGGCAGGGGTCCTCCGCCAGGCGGCCCGCCGGGCCGGCGATCTCGCGGCCCGCTATGGCGGCGAGGAGTTCGCGGTGATCCTCCCGGCGACCGGGGCGGACGGGGCGAGGACGGTCGCGGAGCGGGTGCGCGCCGGCGTCGAGGCCCTCGCGCTTGCCCATCCGACCTCGACCGTCGCCGAGGTCCTGACCCTGAGCGCCGGGGCGGCGGTACTGGTGCCGGCGCCGGCTCAGTCGCCCGGCACGCTCACGGAGCTGGCGGATCAGGCGCTGCTGCGCGCCAAGGCGGAGGGCCGCAACCGGGTCCGGATGGCAAAGGTCCAGGAGGACAGGACGCGCGCCGTGGCGTGAGCGGCGTCCCTCACCGCCTCACCCCGCGGGCCGCCGGGGCGTGCCCGGCTGCGGGCGCGGCTATCATCGCGCGGTGCCTCCCGCGAGCGGAGCGGCGGTGCCCTGGGGACCGGCCCCGGCCGGCTTCCGCGGCGTCGCGCTGTCGGCGCTGCTCGCCGGCCTCTGCCCGCTGATCCCGCTGCCGCTGGTCGACCAGTGGGCGCTGACCCTGGTCCGGCGGTGGGCGGTCGGCGACGTGCTGCACGGCCACGGCCTCGCCGCCACGCCGTTCCAGATCCGGCTCCTGGCCGGCGAGGAGCCGGGGCGGAGCGGCGGCTGCCTCCCGGGCGTCCTCGCCTGGGCGGTGGCCAAGGTCCTTTTCTACGTGGTCAGGAAGCTGTTCCGGACGCTGCTCTTCGTGCTCATGCTGCACGAGTCGGTGCGCCGGACGGCGGAGCTGTTCAGCGAGGCGTACTTGCTTCGGCACGCCGCCGGCCTGGGCGCGGCGGCGGAGGCGCTCGCCGCCGGCGAGGCGGGCGCCCGGCGGCTGCGCGCGGCGGTGGC
>CAZNIX010000395.1:0-4689 GCA_964573125.1 uncultured Thermoanaerobaculia bacterium | reverse complement strand
TGCGCTGGGCGGCGGCCGACATCACCGCGGTGGTCGAGACCGCGCGCGCCCGGCTCGACCTGTCGCCGGTCGCGGCGGCGGCGCTCGGGCGCTCGCTCGCGGCGGCGGCGCTCCTGCTGCGGCTCGCGGCCAAGACCCCGGCGCGGCTGGTGGTCGAGATCATCGGCGACGGCCCGCTCGGCCGGCTGATCGCCGAGGCCGACGACGAGGGGAGCCTGCGCGGAATGGTCGGCAACCGGCGCGCCGGCGTCCCCGACCGCCCGGACGCCAAGCTCGCGGTCGGCCGCGCGGTCGGCCGCGGCCGCATGCAGGTGCTGCGCGAGCGCGACGGCGCCTCCTACTCGAGCCAGGTCGAGCTGGTCAGCGGCGAGATCGCCGAGGACGTCGCCCACTACCTGCGCCAGAGCGAGCAGTCGCGCTCGGCGGTGCTGCTCGGCGTGCTCGCCCGGCCGCACGGCGTGGCGGCGGCGGGCGGGATCATCGTCGAGGCGCTGCCGGCCGCGGCCGCCGCGGTGCTCGACCGGCTGGAGGCCAACCTCGGTGCCGCCGGCGGGGTCAGCCGCCTGGTCGAGGCGGGCGGAGCGCGCGGCGTCCTCGACGCCGTGCTCGCCGGCCTCGACCCGATCGAGCGCGAGGCGCGGGTCCTGACTTACCGCTGCCGCTGCAGCCGCGAACGCCTCGAGCGCCACCTCGCGCCGCTCCCCTACGAGGAGCTGCTCGCGCTCGCCGACGATACCGGCGTCATCGACGCCGAATGCGCGTTCTGCGCCGAGCGCTACCGCTTCGCCCCGGAGGAGCTGCGGGCGCCGTCGTAGTGCCCTTTGTCCCCGGTCGGTGCCCCGGTCGTCGAGCGGTCCGGCTGACGCCGCGCGCCGCGGCCGCTCCCCACGCTCTGCTACCATCTGCGCCCCCGGCGGCTGTGCGCGCCAGCGCCCGAGCGCCCGCGGGAGTCCCGCGATGACCACCCCGAGCACCTCCGGCGCCTCGAGCGCGTTCTACCTCTCGACGCCGATCTACTACGTCAACGGGCCGCCGCACATCGGGCACATCTACACCACGGTGGTCGCGGACACGATCGCGCGCTACCGGCGGCTTTTGGGCGAGGACGTCTTCTTCCTGACCGGCACCGACGAGCACGGCCAGAACATCGAGCGCGCGGCCGCGGCGCGCGGGATGACGCCGCGCGAGCTGGCCGACTCGATCGTCGCCAGCTTCCGGGAGATGTGGCGGCGGATGGGGATGTCGCACGACGACTTCGTGCGCACGACCGAGGCGCGCCACGCGCTCGGGGTGGCCGAGATCGTCCGCGGCATCGAGGCCGCCGGCGACTTCTACACGGGCCGCCACGAGGGCTGGTACTGCGCCTCGTGCGAGTCGTTCTACACCGACAAGGAGCTCCTCCCCGGCCACCGCTGTCCGGTCCACGAGAGCGCGACCGAGTGGCAGTCCGAGGAGAACGTCTACTTCCGCCTCTCGCGCTACCAGGAGCCGCTGCTCGCGCTCTACCGCGAGCGCCCCGAGTTCGTCCAGCCGCGCGCGCGGCTCAACGAGGTGCGCTCGTTCGTCGAGTCGGGGCTGCGCGACCTCTCGGTCAGCCGCGCGGGTCTCGCCTGGGGCATCCCGTTCCCCGGCCGGCCGGGGCAGACGGTCTACGTCTGGCTCGACGCCCTGACCAACTACATCAGCGCGCTCGGCTTCGGCCGCGCGGGCGCGGCGGCCGAGCGCTACCGGCGGTACTGGGAGGGCGGCGGCGTCCGCCTCCATCTCGTGGGCAAGGACATCCTGCGCTTCCACGCCGTCTACTGGCCGGCGTTCCTGATGTCGGCCGGGCTGCCGCTGCCGACCACGGTGTGGGCGCACGGCTGGTGGCTGCGCGACCAGCGCAAGGTATCGAAATCGACCGGCAACCTGGTGCAGCCGGACGAGCTGCTCGAGCGCTTCGGCACCGACGCCCTGCGCTACTTCCTGCTGCGCGAGATGATCTTCGGCCAGGACGCCCAGTTCTCGGACGAAGGGTTCATCGATCGCTACAACAGCGACCTCGCCAACGACCTCGGCAACACCGCGAGCCGGGTGGTCACGCTCACCCGGAGCGCCTTCGACGGCAAGGCGCCGCCGATCGCGTGCGACGACAACCCGCTGATCGCCGCCGCCGCCGAGGCGGTCGCCGGCTATCACGCGGCGATGGCCGAGCCGGCGTTCCAGCGCGCGCTCGAGTCGCTCTGGCGCTTCCTCGCCCAGGCCAACCTGTACCTGGTCGAGCGCGAGCCGTGGAAGCTGATCAAGAGCGAGGGGGCGAGCGAGCGGGTCGCGCGTATCCTCCACAACGGGCTCGAGGCGGTGCGCATCGTCGCCGCGGCGCTCCTGCCGGTGATGCCCGAGCTGGCGCCGCGCGTGCTCGCCGCGGTCGGCGCGCGCCCGCCCGAGCGCCTCGACGGCCCGGGCGGGCTCGCCTGGGGCGGCACCGTCCCGGGAACGCCGCTGCCCGCGCCCGCGCCGCTCTTCCCGAGGATCGACAAGGCGGCCTATCTCGCGGGGGCGCCGGGCGCGGCAGCGGCCGCCGCCGGACCGGTGCCGGTGGTGGCGCCGAGCCCGCGGGCGGAGCAGAGCGCGGCCGGTGCGGGACCCGTGCCGGTGGTGGCGGCCGGCCCGTCGGTGGAGAGGAGTGCGGCTGCGACCGCGAAGGAAAGCGGGCCCGCGGCGCACGGCGAGAAGGTCGGGGAGGACGGAGGCATGATCGACATCGAACGCTTCTTCGAGACCGAGCTGAAGGTCGCCACGGTGATCGCGGCCGAGCCGGTGCCGAAATCGAACAAGCTCTTGAAGCTCACCGTCGACCTCGGCGGCGAGCGCCGCCAGGTCGTCGCCGGTATCGCCAAGGAGTACGCGCCCGAGTCGCTGGTCGGCCGGCAGGTGGTGGTGGTCGCCAACCTCCAGCCGGCGACGCTGATGGGGGTCGAGTCGCAGGGGATGGTGCTCGCCGCCTCGGTCGACGGCGCGCCGGTGCTGCTCCGGCCCGACCGCGAGGTGCCGGCCGGGAGCCGCGTGAAGTGAGCGCCACGCCCGCCGGCGTCATCGACTCGCACTGCCACCTCCAGAGCCTCGACCCCGACGACCGCGAGCGGGCGCTCGACGAGGCGCGCGCGCGGGGCGTCGCCGGCTTCCTGGTGCCGGCGATCCGCCTCGCCGACGCCGAGACGCTGCTCGCGCTCGCCCGCCGCCACCCCGACGTCTGGTGCGCGCTCGGCGTCCATCCGCACGAGGCTTCCTCGTGGCGGCCCGGCGACCGCGAGCGGCTGCGCGCGCTCCTCGCCGATCCCAAGGCGGTGGCGGTGGGGGAGTGCGGCCTCGACTTCCACTACGACCGCTCGCCGCGGACGACCCAGCTCGCCGTCCTGCGCGAGCAGTGGGAGCTGGCGATCGAGCTCGACCTCCCGGCGGTGGTCCACAATCGCGACTCGAACGACGCGATGCTCGCCGTGGTCGCCGACCCCGCGTTCGCCTCGCTCGCGGCCGACTTCCACTCCTTCGCCGGCGGTCTGGCGATGGCGCGCGACCTGATCGCCCGCGGCTTCTACCTCGGCTTCACCGGCATGATCACGTTCCCGCGCGCCGGCAACGTGCGCGAGGTGATCCCGCACCTACCGCCCGGCCGCGAGCTGGTCGAGACCGACACCCCCTACCTGGCGCCGATCCCGTACCGCGGCAAGCCCAACCGTCCGGCCTACGTGGTCGAGGTCTGCCGCCGCCTGGCCGAGGAGCGCGGCGAGAACTACGACGCCGCGGCCAAGCGCACGAGCGAGAACTTCCTCCGGCTGTTCAGGAGAGCCGGCACCCCTCTCAAACCGGATTCGGCACGTCGATGAACTCGACCTCGACGCCGAAGCGCTCGGCGACGTGCTCGCCGAGCGCGCGGATGCCGAGGCGCTCGGTCGCGTAGTGGCCGGCGGCGAGGTAGTGGAGGCCGCACTCGCGGGCGACGTTGGTCACCCACTCGCTGGCCTCGCCGGTGAGGTAGGCGTCGAGGCCGGCCTCGACCGCGGCCCACAGCTCGCGCTGGGCGCCGCCGCTGACGATGCCGAGCGTGCGCACAGGGTCCGGGCCGGCGCCGAGGACGAGCGGCTCGCGGTCGAAGATCGCGCGGCAGCGCGCGACCAGCTCGGCGGCCGGGATCGGCTCGGGGAAGCGGCCGCGGAAGCCGACCGGCAGCCCCTCGACCTCGGCGAACGGCTCGCGGTCGACGAGCCCGAACGCGCGCGCCGCGAGCGCGTTGTTGCCGACCTCGGGATGGCGGTCGAGCGGCAGGTGGTAGGCGATCAGCGACAGCCCCGAGCGCACCAGCGCGGCGACCCGCCGGTAGCGCATCCCGACCAGGGTCGTCGGCAGCCCGCGCCAGAAGATCCCGTGGTGCACGAGCACCGCGTCGGCGCCGGCCGCCGCCGCGCGCTCGAACAGCTCCTCGCAGGCCGAGACGCCGGTCGCGAGCTTGTGGATCTCCTCCCGCCCCTCGACCTGCAACCCGTTGGGGCCGTAGTCGCCCCCCTTCGCGGCCTCGAGGTAGGCGTCGAGGCAGCGGACCAGCTCGTCGCGCGCGATCATCGCCCTACCGCCGGCCGCGTCCCCCCCGCGGGCCGCCGCGGTCGCCGCCTCTGCCGCGGTCGCCGCCGCGCCCGCCCCGGTCGCCGCCGC
>CAZNIX010000394.1:0-4705 GCA_964573125.1 uncultured Thermoanaerobaculia bacterium | reverse complement strand
CGCGCCCGGGCAAGCCGGGGAGCGGCGGCGCCATCCCCGGCGCCGGCGCCGCCCCGAGCAGGTGCAGCAGCGTCGGCGCCAGCCGCCGCGCCGACACCGTCTCGGCGACCTCGGCGCCCGCCGGCACCCCCGGGCCGGCGACGATCAGCGGCACGTGGAGGCTCGCCTGGTAGAGGAAGATCCCGTGCGCGCGCTCGCCGTGCTCGCCGAGCGCCTCGCCGTGGTCGCCGACCGCGGCGACCAGCGCGTCCGCCGGCAGCGCCGCGAGCAGGCGTCCGATCTCTGCGTCCATGAACGCGATCTCGCCGGCGTAGCGCGCCGTGGCGGTGGCCGCCGGCGGGCCCGGCGGCTGGTAGGGAGCGTGTGGGTCGTAGTAGTGGACCCAGAGGAAGAACGGCTTGCCCGCCGGCCGCGCCGCCAGCCACGCCAGCGCGGCGTCGGTGACCGCGGCGGCGTCGCGCTCGGGGTAGCCGTACTCGCCGATCGCCTCGGCCGCCATGCGGTCGTCGTAGGAGTCGAACCCGCGGGCGAGGCCGAACCGGCGGTCGAGCACGCGCGAGGCGACGAACGCGGCGGTCGCCCGGCCGTGGGCGGAGAGCAGGGTGGCGAGCGTCGGCACCTCGGGACCGAGCGCGCTGACCCCGTTGTCGCGCACGCCGTGCTCGGGCGGCTCGAGGCCGGTGAGCAGCGAGGCGTGGGCGGGCAGCGTCAGCGGCGACGGCGTGAGCGCCCGCCGCCAACGCGTGCCGCGGGCGGCGAGCGCGTCGAGCGCCGGGGTCGGCGTCGCGCCGCCGTAGCAGCCGAGATGGTCGGCGCGGGTGGTGTCGAGGGTGAGCAGCACCAGGCTCGCCGGCGCGGCCGGCGGCTCCGACCGGGCGGCTGCGGTCGCCGTCCCCGCCGCCGCGACGGCGAGGATCGCGGGCAGCAGGCCGCGGGCGGCGGCCGGCCCGCGCCGCCTGTGCGCGGGCCGCCGGCGGCGGCGGATTGCCTCGGATGTCGAATGCACGTGCGCAAATCCCCCGCGGGTATGCTACCCTTGCGGCTCAGCTTCGAGTCCACGGACGGCATGCTTCTCAGCCACCTGACCGTTTCCCTTCTGATTTGCGGCACGGATGACCGTGCGGACCGCGTCGTGGCGGGACCGCACCCCACCAGGGAGAAGAGAGAGATGACGCGCAGACCGATCGCCCTCGCCGCCTCGCTGACCGCGGTGGCCCTCGTGCTCGCGGCGGCCGGCCCGGCGCTGGCCCTCCGCCAGCCCGATCCGACCCCGCTCACCGACAAGGCCGTGCGCCACCCCGACCTCTACATCGGCAACCTCTACAAGCAGCCGGGCGATCTGCCGGCGGCGGCCGCGGGCCTCGCCGCCGAGGACTTGGCCGCGCTCGGCGTCGCCGCCGAGCACGCCCGGATCGATCGCCGCAGCGGCCGCTGGGGCACCCTGCTGCTCGCCGAGCCGCTGCTGCCGGGGCACGGCAACGACCTCGCCTGGGGCGACCTCGGCGCGGCCGAGCCGGCGACCTACGCGGAGCGCCAGGCGGCGGCCTGGAACGCGTTCGTCGGCTGGATCGAGCGCCAGCGCGGCGCGCTGCGCATCGACCCCGCCGAGCTGCGCCGGCCCGGCCACGTCACCGTCCACCGCGACGGCGCGTTCATCCAGATCCACGCCCCGCGCCAGATCGCGGACGTGCCGGTGCGCGAAAGCTACCTCACCGCGGTGATCAGCGGCGGCAACCTGATTCTCTTCGGCGCCCACAACTGGGCCGACGTCGCGGTGCCGCCGGTGGCCGAGCTGACCGCCGACGAGGCGAACGACCTGGTGCGCGGGCACGTCGCGCCGCATTCGTCGGCGGGCAACCGCCGCGGCATCGTGCTCGAGTACATCCCGCTCGCGCGCGGCGGCGTCGACCCCGAGGCGGTGGCGCCCGGCCAGGGCCTCGACTACCGCCTGGCCTGGGTCGTCCGGCCCCGGTTCCCCGGCACCGTCGGCGAATGGGAGGCGCTGGTAGACGCCCGCAGCGGCGAGCTGCTCGCGTTCGAGGACAAGCTCAACTACGGCGTCTCGACGCGCACGATCGTCGGCGGCGTCTACCCGGTGAGCAACGACGGCGTGCCGCCCGACGGCGTCGAGCAGATCTATCCGATGCCGTTCGCCGACCTCACGGTCGGCGGCCAGACCTTCTTCGCCGACAGCGGCGGCAACCTCGCGCAGTGCGTCGACGGCACGATCACCACGGCCCTCTCCGGGGCGCACGTGACGATGACCGACATCTGCGGCGCGATCAACGAGTCCACCGCGGGCGACGTGCTCGACCTCGGCACCTCGGGCGGCACCGACTGCACGGTCCCGCCCGGCCACTCCCCGGGCGACACCCACGCCACCCGCTCCGGGTACTACGAGCTGAGCAAGGTCATGGAGATGGCCCAGGGCCACATCCCGAACAACCCCGCGGTGTTCGGGCCGCTGCCGGCGACCATGAACGTCAACAACTTCTGCAACGCCGGGGGCGGCGCCGGCGGGGTCCAGTTCTTCCGCTTCCTCGCCGGCCAGTGCTCGAACACCGGCGAGCTGGCGGGCGTGTTCGACCACGAGTGGGGCCACTACATGGACGCGCTCGACGCCGCGCCGGGGATCTCGAGCCCGGGCGAGGGGATCGCGGACATCTACGCCTCGCTGCGGCTCAACGTCTCGTGCATCGGCCGCAACTTCCGCCTCAACGGCCCGTGCACCGGCTACGGCGACGCGTGCACCACCTGCACCGGCGTGCGCGACATCGACTGGGCGATGCGCGCCTCGGGCGTCCCGCACGGCATCCCGTTCATCGACGCCTCCTGCGGCGGCGGCCCGGCCCCCTGCGGCGGCGGCGTCCACTGCGAGGGCGCGGTCTACGCGGAGTCGGTGTGGGACATCTGGAACCGCGACCTGCAGAGCAACTACGGGATGGGCCTCGACCAGGCGCGCGAGATCGCGACCCGCCTGACCTTCCTCGGCGGCCAGCTCGTCGGCGTCTGGTACAACTGCGTCAACGGCACCGGCACCGGCGACGGCTGCAACGCCAACGGCGGTTATCTCAACTACCTGGCGGCCGACGACGACAACGCCAACCTGACCGACGGCACGCCGCACATGCAGGCGATCTTCGACGCCTTCGACCGCCACAACATCGCGTGCCCGACGCCGACCGTGCAGGACAGCGGCTGCGCCGGCGGGCCGACCACCGCGACCACGGTGACCGCGACCGCGCTCGACCGCGGCGCGCACCTCTCGTGGACCGCGGTGCCGGGCGCGGTCAGCTACCGTGTCTACCGTACCGAGGGCGAGTTCATGTGCTCGTTCGGCAAGGCCCTGATCGCCGAGACCACCGGCCTCTCGCACACCGACAACGACGGCCTGGCCAACGGCCGCAACTACTACTACCAGGTGTTCGCGATCGGCGCCGGCGACCTCTGCTACGGGCCGCCCAGCTCGTGCACCACGGTGACCCCGGCCGCGGGTCCCAACGTCGCGCTCCAGTCGGCCTCGTTCTACGACGTGCTGACCGGCGACGCCGATCCGTTCGTCGACAACTGCGAGAACGTCCGGGTCTACTTCCCGATCACCAACATCGGCACCGGCAGCCAGACCGACGTCCGGGCGGCGGCGGTGTCTTCGCCCAGCCACCCCGGGCTCGACGCCAGCATCAGCTTCCCGGCCGACTACGGCAACCTCGCCGCTTGCGGCTCGGTGCTCGGCTGGTTCGACTTCCGGGCCAGCGGGCTGGCGTTCGACGACGTCATCGACTTCGACGTCGAGGTCACCAGCGACGAGCTGGAGGCCCAGCTCCCGGGCCAGGTCCGGACCCAGACCTACTCGATCGGCTTCACCGAGAGCGACCTCCAGACGCTCGCCAGCCGGCTGTTCAACTTCGAGGCCGGCCTCGAGGGCTGGACGCTGGTCAGCGGCACCTTCAACCGCACCGGCGGCGGCGGCGGCAACGGCACGACCTTCAAGCTCGAGTCGTCGGCGTTCGCCCCCAACCAGTGCGACAAGATCCGCTCGCCGCTGATGTCGCTCGCGTCGACGTCGACGCTGTCGCTGTACAACAACTACGACATCGAGCCGTTCTCCGGCACCTGGTACGACCGCGCCAACGTCGCCCTCGAGGGCGCCGACGGCGCCCGCGCCGTGGTCAACCCCGACGGCGGCCGGCTGTACAACGCGATGAACGGCGGGCCGGGCAGCTACAGCGGCTGCAACGACGGCGAGATGGGTTGGGCGGCGGCCAACACGACCTGGGGCACGAGCACTTGGTCGGCGGCGAACTTCGGCGCCGCGGCGCCCGGTCCGCTCGTCCAGCTCGAGGTCACCTACAGCACCGACCCCGGCGACCATCGCCGCGGATTCTGGTTCGACGAGGTCGACGTCACCGACCTCGGCATCCAGGTCGCGGACACGCAGGGCAACGCCTGCCCGGCGGACAACTTGATCTTCGCCGACGGGTTCGCGGGCGGCGACACCTCGATCTGGTCGTTCACCGACCCGTAGTCCGCGGGCGCGAGCCCATGATCGTCGACCGGCCCGGCGCTCCTGCGAGCGCCGGGCCGTTTTCTTTCGCCCGCGGTCGGCCGGCCGGACGCGGCCGGCGGCGGCGTGCCGGGGCCGCGCTCCCGAGGCTCGCCCTCGCCGCCCTCGCTCTGACGGCGGCCACGCCCGCCGCACCCGCCG
>CAZNIX010000393.1:0-4734 GCA_964573125.1 uncultured Thermoanaerobaculia bacterium | reverse complement strand
CGCCGCCGGCGGCCGACGCCGGCGCCCAGCTCGACGCCGCGAGCCCGCGCGCAGGCGACGTCGCCGAGGAGAGGCCGGCGCCGCCGGCGCTCGACCGGCTGCTCGTCGGCATCGACTTCAGCTCCGGGTCGCTCGACGCCGCGGAGTGGGCGGCGAACCTGGCCCCGCAGGCGGAGCTGGCGCTCGCCCACGTGGTCCAGGTCCCCTACCCGCCGCCGCCGCTGCGCCGCGGGCTGCCGCCGCGCGAGGAGTTGGTTCGCACCGCGCTCGCGGGCGCCGAGCAGCGGCTGGCCGAGACCACCGCTTCTCTGCTGCCTACGGCGCGCCGAGTGGTCCGCGAGGGACGCCCTCCGGCGGTGCTCGCCGCCCTCGCCCGCGAGCTGGCGGCGGACCTGGTGGTGGTCGGCGCCCGCGGGCGCTGGGGGGTGTGGACCAACCTCGGCTCGACCGCCGACTCGCTGGTCGCCGAATCGCCGGCGCCGGTGCTGCTCGCCCAGGGGTTCGATCCCTCGCCGCCGCGCCACCTGCTGGCGCCGATGGACGACTCGCCCGACGCCCGGCGCGCCCTCGCCTGGGCGGCGTACCTGGCCCGGCGCTTCGACGCCCGGCTGACCGCGTTCCACGTCCTCAGCAGCAGCCTGCTCGGACACCTGCGCCTGGTCTCCTCGGCGCCGGCGGCGCGCGAGCTCGAGAACCGGGCGCGCGAAGCGGTCGAAGACTGGCTGGAGGAGGAGCTGGGCGCGACCGGACTGCCGCCGGAGCGGATCTCGGTCGCCGTCGCGACCGGCGTCGCCGGCGTCGAGATCCTGGCTGCGGCCGGCCGATTCGGTTGCGACCTCGTCGTGCTCGGCTGCCGCGGCTCCGGCGGCGCCCGGACCTTCGGTCTCGGCAGCGTGGCCAGCGCGGTCGTGCGCAAGGGCACCGGCCCGGTCCTGGTCGTCCCCCCGCCGCGCCCGTGACCGGCGGCTCGCCTCGCCCTCGACGCCCGCAGGGTCGGTCCGAGCCCCCCTATCCCCCCGCGCCACCCCGGCGCCGCGCCGCGATCTCTTCGCTCGTGATCGGGGACCCGGCCCCCGGGGGCGCGGCCCACTCCACCAGCAGGTGGCCGGCCAGGGCGGCGAGGTCCGCGTCGCCGAGGTGCGCGAAGTCCGGATGCGCGCCCTCGTCGCCGGCGACCGCGCCCGCGAGCAGGAGGTCGATCAGCGCCTCCCGGCCGCCGGGTGCGGCATACCGCGCGCTCCCCGCCACCTCCGCCGCGCGCGGGTGGCACGCCGCGCACTCGGCTCGATAGACGGCGGCCCCGCGCCCGGGCTCGACCCCGGCCGGTTCGGCGCGCCCGGCGGCGGCCGGGATCTCGGCGTCCGCCGGCGTTCGGCTGCGGAGCGCCGCCACCCCCGCCGCGAGCGCGACCAGCGCGAGCACGATCAGGAGGGCGGCAACTTCGATCTGGCGGGAACGCACGTCTGGCAACCCCTCGATCAGGCCAGGTGGAACCTCTCCATCTCGATCCGGTCGGCCGGCACGCCGCAGCGGAGCAGGCTCGCCTCGACCGCGGCCAGCATGCGATCCGGACCGCAGACGAACGCCGTGCGCGGCGCGCCGTCGCGTGACCGCACGAGCGGGCGCAGCAGGTCGTCGGTGACGTATCCGGTCGCCCCCTGCCATCCCTCGTGGCCCTGCTCCAGCACATAGACCACTTCGAGGTCGAGGCGCTCGCGGAGCGCCTCCACCTCGGCGCGGAACGCCACCCGGTCCCACCGGCTGCATGCGTAGACGAGCGCGTGCGGGCGCGCGTCGCCGCGGTCGGCGAGCGTCCGCAGCATGCTGAGGACGGGGCTGATGCCGATGCCGCCGGCGACGAACAGGCAGCCCGCCGCCGGCGCGAAATCAGAGGAGAACGATCCGTGCGGCCCGTCGACGTAGACCGGGGCGCCGGCCGGCAGCCGGCCGATCGTGCGCGTGAAGTCGCCCAGCTCCTTGATCCCGAACTCGAGCCGCCCCGGCGCCTCCGCGCTCGAGCTGAACGAGAACGGGTGCTCCCGCAGGCTCCACGGCGAGACGGCGAACCGCACCCACGCGAACTGTCCGGGGGCGAACCGCAGGCCGGCGTGGCCGACCGGGGCGACGGTCACGGTCCAGGTCTCGGCGGCGTCGGCCCGGACCGCGACGACGCGATAGGGCCGTCGCCGCAGGGCCAGGGGCCGGAGCAGCCGGAGATGGACCACCAGCCCAGCGAACAGCGCGCAGTAGGCGCCGACGGCGGCGGTCTTCCAGGGCGCCGCCAGGTAGCCGCCGACGAGCGCCACGTGGGCGAACGCGAGGACGAGCGCGGCGACCGCGAGCAGCGCGTGCGCGAGGCGCCAGGCCTCGTAGCCGAGGCCCAGGCGGCGGCGGCCCAGGGTCGCGGCGACCAGGACCCCGAGCGCGATCAGCGCCAGCCAGCCGGTGCGGCTCGCGGCCGAGCCCGCCAGCGGGTTGAGCAGCCTCCGGTACGCCGGATGCAGGGCCGCGAGGATCAGCGGGTGCGCGGCCACGATCGCGACCGCCAGCAGACCGATCTGGCGGTGGAACTGCATCACCAGGTCGATGCCGTAGGGCCGGCTGATCGCCTTGAACCGGCCGACGAGCGCGAACTCGAGCGCCATCTGCCCGAGACCGATGAAGCCGAGCGCGATCGCCAGCTCGAACCAGAAGCTCCGCGCCGGGGGCCGAGGCGGCAGCAGCGCGACCAGCAGCGGCACGGAGGCCAGCGCCATGTACAGGACGGCGCCGGCGAGGTCGGGAAGGCGCCGCGTCATCGCTCGCATCGGTCCACCGCAGCGATCGTACGGGACCTCACGCCCCCTCCCCGCCGCCGAGCGCCTCGACCGCGGTCGCGAGGTCGAGCAGTTCCTCGGTGATCGCGGTCTGGCGCCGCTGGTGGTAGCGCCGCCACAGCTCGTCGAGGCGCTGTTCGAGGTTGCGCTCGGCGACCTGCATGGCCTCCAGGCGGCACGCCTGCTCGCTGGCCAGCGAGCGCGCAAACGCGCGGTAGCAGGAGACGAACAGGTACTCGCGCACGAGGGCCGCGAACAGCCGCTTGCGCTCCATGGTGAACGCGGGCCGGCCGCGGCTCGGCCACGGCCGGCGCGCCAGCTCGCCCAGCCAGTGGCGGTCGAGGGGCAGCAGGTGCCGCGCCAGCGGCGCGAAGGTCGAACGCGCGCCGGCGGCGTTGTGGAAGAGGACGACCTCGTCCACCCCCTGCTCGCGCACCCAGCCATCGATCTCTTCGAGCAGCTCGCCGACCGCGGCGGCGATCCCGCCCACCGAGCCGGGCAGGCGGAGCTGCCGGCCGGGCGAGATCCCGGCCGCCTCCAGGCGCCGGCCGGCGTACGGCCCGAGCACGGCGAGGGTCAGGCGCGCCGGCGCGCGCTCGCCGAGCCAGTGGGCGGCGTAGCTCGCGATCCGCTGGTTGAAGCGCCCCGCCAGCCCCTGGGCCGAGCCGAACACCACCGCCCCGAGGTGCTCGGCCGGGGGCGGTTCCGGCTCCTCCAGCCGGCCGCCGGCGAGCACCGCCTGGAAGCCCAGCTCGACGCCGTCGGCGTAGGCGTCGAGCGCCGACGCCGCCTCCTCGTAGTGGCGGATGCTCGCCGCGGCCAGGTTCTTCATCGTCCGCACCAGCGAGCGCACGGTGCGGGCGGTGCGGATGCGGCGGTCGAGCGCCTGGAGCGTCTCCATCAGCCCCGCCCCAGCGACCGGCGCGCCGCCGCCAGCAGCTCAGGCCGCGCCTCGCCGGCGAGCGCGGCGCCGTCCGCGATCGCGGCCGCCAGCGGCCGCAGCTCGGCGGTCACTTCCGCGGCCAGGCGGCACGCCGCGGCGGCCACCTCGGGCAGCGGCAGGTGGTCGAACAGGTCCTCGGTCGCCGCGAGCAGCACCGCGATCTGCTCGGCGACCGGCATCGGTTCGCCCTCGGGCTGCTTGAGCACCTCGCGGATGCGTCGGCCGTGCGCGAGCAGGCGGCGGGTCTCGGCGTCGAGCCGGGTCTCGAAGCGGGCGAACTCCTCGAGCTCCTCGAACTGGGCGTAGGCGAGCCGGAGCCGCCCCGCCACCTCCCGGTAGGCCGGGAGCTGGGCGCGCGCGCCGACGCGCGAGACCGAGCGCCCGATGTCGACCGCGGGCAGGATCCCCTTGCTGAACAGGTCCGGGGAGAGCACGATCTGGCCGTCGGTGATCGAGATCAGGTTGGTCGGGATGTAGGCGGCCAGGTTCTGGACCTGGGTCTCGACGATCGGCAGGGCGGTGATCGAACCGCCGGCGCGCAGGTGGGTCGCGCGCTCGAGCAGCCGGGCGTGGATGTAGAAGACGTCCCCGGGGTAGGCCTCGCGCCCAGGCGGCCGACGCAGCAGCAGCGACAGCTCGCGATAGGCGCGCGCGTGGCGGGTGAGGTCGTCGTAGACCACCAGCACGTCCCGGCCCCGCGCCATGAAGTACTCGGCGATGGTCGTCGCGGCATAGGGCGCCGCGTACTGGAGGCCGGGCGGGTCGTCGCCGCCGGCGACCACCACCACGGTGTGGGCGAGGGCGCCGCGCTGCGCCAGCTCGGCGACCAGGCGCGCGATCGCCGAGGAGCGCTGGCCGATCGCGCAGTAGACGCACGGCACGCCGCGGCCGCGCTGGTTGAGCACGGCGTCGAGCGCGATCGCGGTCTTGCCGGTCTGGCGGTCGCCGATGATCAGCTCGCGCTGGCCGCGGCCG
>CAZNIX010000392.1:620-4766 GCA_964573125.1 uncultured Thermoanaerobaculia bacterium | reverse complement strand
GGCCCGCCGCCGGGCGGCGGCGCAGCGCGAGGCGTTCCTCGCCGAGGCCGCCGCGCTCCTCGAGGCGGGCCGGGCGGAGGTCGGCCCGACGCTCCCCGACGGCGGCCGGCGCCTCTCCGGCCTCGAGGAGATGCTCGGCCCGGGCCGCTACCACCGGCTCGCCGCCCGCCATCTCGCCGCCCGCCATCTCACCGGGGGGCCCCGGCCCGCCGGGGTGGGGCGCGCCGGGGTGGGGCGGCCCGGCTCTTCGGGTGGCGCGCCCCGCCGGCGCCGGTCCTAGAATCGCGCCGGCGGCGTTGGGGAGACCCACGCGATGGCGGTCCGATCCTCCCTCAGCCTCAGGCTCTCGCTCTGGCTCCTCGGCGTGGTCGTCGTCGCGTTCGGCGGCTACGCGCTGCTCGACGCCCGCATCACCGCCCGCCAGTGGGAGGAGAACCTCGAGGCGTGGGCGCTCAAGATCAGCAACGTGATCAAGGACTCGACCCATCACAGCATGCTGCTCAACCGCAAGGAGGACGTCCCCTACATCATCGAGGCGATCGCCGGCGAGCCGGGCGTCGAGGGGGTGCGGATCTACGACAAGGAGGGGACGATCATCGTCTCCGCCGACGCCGCCGAGGTCGGCCAGCGCGCCGACCTCCACGCCGAGGCCTGTGTCGTCTGCCACGCCGCGGGCGAGCCCTTGGGATCGGTGCCCGAGGACCGCCGGGCGCGGGTCTACCGCGACGCCGACGGGCGGCGCGTGCTCGGCCTGATCAACCCGATCGCGAACTCCCCCTCGTGCGCCACCGCCGACTGCCACGCCCACGCGCCGGAGACCACGGTCCTCGGCGTGCTCGACGTCAAGGTCTCGCTCGCCGAGGCCGACGCCCGCCTCGCGGCGACCCGCCGGCTGAGCCTGACCGCGGCGGTGGTCATCGCCCTGGCGGTCGGCCTGGTGTCGGCGGCGTTCATCGACCGCACCGTCCGCCGGCCGGTCCAGGGGTTGATCGCCGGCACCGAGCGGATCGCCCAGGGCGACCTCGAGGCGGAGATCTCGGCCTCCGGGGGCGACGAGGTGGGCCGGCTGGCCGAGGCCTTCAACCGCATGACCGCCGACCTGCGCAAGGCGCGCCAGGAGAACGATGAGTGGTCGCGCAAGCTCGAGCGCAAGGTGGTCGACAAGACCGAGGAGCTGTCGCGCGCCCAGCGCCAGGTGATCCACATGGAGAAGATGGCCTCGCTCGGCAAGCTGGCGGCGACGGTCGCCCACGAGCTGAACAACCCGCTGGCGGGCATCCTCAACTACGCCCGGCTGGTCGAGCGCAGCCTCGCCGAGGGGGGCGGCGATCTGGAGGAGCGCGAGGAGATGGCCCGCTCGCTGGGGGTGATCCAGCAGGAGTCGCGGCGCTGCGGCGAGATCGTCAGGAACCTCCTCGCCTTCTCCCGGCGCTCGGGCGCCGAGCTGGCGCTCCACCCCCTGCACGCGGTGGTCGAGCGCGCGCTCCTGATCGTCCGCCATCTGCTCCAGATGGCGGGGGTCGAGGTGGTCACCGACCTCGCCGCCGACGACGACGGGCTGGTGTGCGACGCCGACCAGCTCCAGCAGGCGCTGGTCGCGCTGCTGGTCAACGCCGCCGAGGCGATGCCCGCGGGGGGCACCCTGACCGTCGCCACCCGCGAGCTGGACGGCAAGCTCGAGCTGACGGTGACCGACACCGGGGTCGGCATCCCGGCCGAGAACCTCCCCCACATCTTCGAGCCCTTCTTCTCGTCGAAGAAGGAGACCTCCGGCGCCGGCCTCGGGCTCGCGGTCGTCTACGGCATCGTGCGGCGCCACGGCGCCGAGATCGAGGTCGACTCGGCGGTCGGGCGCGGCACGACGTTCCGCCTGCTGCTGCCCCGCCACCCGCCGGCCGAGGGGAGCGTGGAGACATGAGCGAGACGACACCCGGCGTCCTGGTGGTCGACGACGAGTTCTCGGTGCGGGACTCGCTCGAGAAGTGGTTCCGCCGCGACGGCTACCGCACCGCCGGCGCCGCCGACGCCGTCCAGGCGCTCGCCCGCCTGCAGGCCGAGCCCTGGGACGTCGTGCTGCTCGACATCAAGATGCCCGGGGTCGACGGCATGGAGCTCTTGGGTCGCCTGCGCGAGCTCGATCCCGACCTGGTGCTGATCATGATCACCGCCTACGCCTCGGTCGACACCGCGGTCGCGGCGATGAAGCTCGGGGCGTTCGACTACATCACCAAGCCGATCGACCCCGACGAGCTGAGCCACGTCGTGCGCCGGGCGCTCGAGGCGCGGCGCCTCAAGGCCGAAAACGTCCAGCTCCGCCAGACCGTCGACGAGCTGGTCGGCTTCCAGCGCATCGTCGGCGAGAGTCTGCCGATGCGGAAGGTCCTCGAGATGATCGCCTCGGTCGCCGCCACCGACTCGACGGTCGTCATCCGCGGCGAGAGCGGCACCGGCAAGGAGCTGATCGCCCAGGCGATCCACGCCGCGAGCCCGCGGCGCTACTTCCCGATCGTGCCCGTCAACTGCGGCGCGCTCCCCGAGTCGCTGCTCGAGAGCGAGCTCTTCGGCCACGAGAAGGGCGCGTTCACCGGCGCCCAGTACCGGCGCAAGGGGCGCCTGGAGATGGCCGACGGCGGCACCCTCTTCCTCGACGAGGTGGGCACGATCAGCCCCAAGACCCAGGTCGACCTGCTGCGCGTGCTCGAGAGCAAGGAGTTCACCCGCCTCGGCGGCGCCAAGCCGATCAAGGTCGACTTCCGGGTGCTGTGCGCGACCAACCAGGACCTCGAGGAGCTGGTGCGCGCGGGCTCGTTCCGCGAAGACCTCTACTACCGCATCAACGTGGTCAGCATCCAGGTGCCGCCGCTGCGCGAGCGGCGCGAGGACATCCCGCTCCTCGCCCAGCACTTCCTCGAGAAGTTCTCGCGCCAGATGAACCGCCCGTTCCGCGGCATCGACCCGGCGGCGATGGAGCGCCTGGTGCGCCACCCGTGGCCGGGCAACGTGCGCGAGCTGGCCAACGCGATCGAGCGCGCCCTGGTCGTCGGCACCCCGCCGGCGGTGCGCGAGGAGGACCTGCCGGTGCGCGTCGGCCGGGAGGCCGCATCGGCGGAGACCGGCGAGTCGCTGGCCGAGATGGAGCGCGAGCACGTCAAGAGCGTCCTCGAGCGCAAAGGCTGGAACGTCACCCACGCCGCGAAGGCCCTCGAGATCGACCGCGCGACGCTCTACAACAAGATCAAGAAGTACCGCCTGCGGCAGCCGGGGTGATCGATCTGGCGGATTCCCACATCGACCTCGTGCCGATCTTCTTGAGCGGGCGGCCGGAGCTGCTCGGGCGGCTGGCAGCCGGCCTCGAGCGCACGTTCGCGCTCCCGGTCGAGGTCCATCCGCCCTGGTTCGACCCCGAGACCGCCTACGACCCCGCGCGCGGCCAGTACCACTCGACGCGCCTCCTCGCCCAGCTCCTGACCAGCCCGCGCGCCGCCGCCGCGCGGGTGATCGGCGTCACCGCCGTCGACCTCTTCGTCCCGGTCCTGACCTTCGTCTTCGGCGAGGCCCAGCTCGGCGGCCGCGCCGCGGTCGTCTCCACCCACCGCCTGCGCCCCGAGGCCTACGGCCTCCCCGCCGACGACGCCCTCCTCGCCGCGCGCGCCGAGAAGGAGGCCCTCCACGAGCTGGGCCACACCTACGGCCTCCGCCACTGCCCCGCCCCCGACTGCGTGATGCGCGCCTCGACCTACGCCGAGGAGATCGACCTCAAACCGGCGGCGCTGTGCGAGCGGTGCCTGGAGGCGGTGCGCACCGGCGGCTGAGCTCTTTGAATCAGCCTTCCTGGTCGAAGCACCGCCGAGCAAGGAGGCCACCGAGGCGACAGGCGAAGACCTTTGCTTGCGCTAATGCAATGCGCAGTCCTATACTCGAAGGCTGGCGTGTGCGGAAGTCCCCGCCGCCTTGCCGCCTCGCCGTCAGCGCCCGCCGGCCGCTCACCGCATCGGCCGGCAGGAGACTGCAATCCACCGGCGAGTCCCAGCCGCCGGAGGCCGGGAATCCGAGGGCTCGAGCTGGGTCGGTCGCCGCGAGCACGCGGGGGTGGATAGCGGTGGAAAGCGGGTGGATAGACCTGGGCACGGGCGGGAGTGGTGGGTG
>CAZNIX010000392.1:0-610 GCA_964573125.1 uncultured Thermoanaerobaculia bacterium | reverse complement strand
ATTACCGGGGCCACGGGCGGGCTGGGGGGGGGGGGGAAGCGGGTGGATAGATCTGGATGCGGATGGATAGATATAGGAACCGCGAGTCGGTGAGAAAATAGTTGACCGCCAGCGAGGCCGACAACTCGTGAGAAGGGCACCATGGGAGTGTGACTGGCTCAAGGTCAGACCGGAGCAGTTCGAACGGATGGTTGTCGCATTCCTACGGCAGCTCAGGGGAAACCTTACCGAATTCAGTGTCCAGCATAGAGCGTCGCTCTCGGGTCCCGACGGCGAGTTCGAGCTCGATGCACTGGCTCGCTTCGAGGTCTTGGGTGCAGAGTTTCTAGTCATTGTTGAGGCAAGCACCATAGAAGCCCGATCAAGCGCGATCTTGTCCAGGTGCTCCGAGACAGAGTCAGATCGCTCAGCGCCCATAAGGGGATGCTCTTTTCCACTGGCGGTTTTCAGAAGGGCGCGATTGAGTATGCCCAAAGTCAGAGAGTTGCCCTGGTCCACTTCACGGAAGGTGGACCTATTTACGAGACGAAAGCCTACGGCGGCCCGGTCGGCCCCACTCGCGAATACGAGGCTCTCCTGGAGTAGGAGTGGGTAGCCGGCACGCGGTGGA
>CAZNIX010000391.1:0-4766 GCA_964573125.1 uncultured Thermoanaerobaculia bacterium | reverse complement strand
CGACGGTCGAGGACTGGCCGTTCGGCTACGAGGAGCTCGAGCGCTACTACGACGGCTACTGCAACGCAGTCCTCTGGCCGCTCTTCCACTACCTGCCCGCGCAGCTCCCGCTCGAGATCCACCCCGAGGCCCGCGGCGCCCGGCCGCTACTGGTAGGTCACCACGAGCTGCGGCCGGTTCGCCGCCGTCCCGTTGTCGCCCGAGTACCAGCCGATGTAGTCGGTCCCCCCGTCGTCGTTGTCGCCGAGGTTGAAGTAGACGCGGAGCTGGGTCGTCCCGGTCTTGTTGATCGCCGCGAGGCCCGCGGCGTTGAGGCTCCCCTCCGACCACGCGCCGTTGCTCGTCGCGTTCGAGAGGCTCGTCGCCTGGACGGCGGTCGCCGCGGCCTGGAAGTCGCCGGTCTGGAGCGTCGTCGAGCCCGAGAAGCCGCCGGTCTGGACGTCGGCCCAGCAGGTGCCGTGGGTGCCGAACGGGTTGGTGCCGGCGACCGTTCCGCGGCGCAGCCGCAGCGTCGCCGAGACGATCGTCGCGCCGTCGGGGATCGCCGCGGTGTTGAACGACACGAACGCCTTGTACTGGCGGTCCTGCGTGGCGTCGCCGGCCCGGAGCGCGCTCGTCCCGCTCGAGGTCGAGCTGCCCGAGCCGCCGCTGTTCGAGGTCTCGCTCGATTCGAGCACGTAGCCGTCCTGGGACGCGACCGAGGTGAACGTCACCGTGGTCGGATTCCCGCCGCCGGCGGTGAAGCCGCCGGTCACGACCAGCGCGAACGGCTGCGGCCCGTTCGGCACCGTGAACGAGCGCACGGTCACGGTGTAGGCGCCGGTCGCCGGAGCGGGGAGGAGCACCTGCTCGAGGGTGTTCCGGCGGTCGGCGGCGCCGCCGGTCGCCGAGGCGCCGCCCGCAAAGACGTTGCCGAGCCAGAGCGTGCCGGTGGGGCCGGTGACGCGGAGGTCGAGGTCGTTGACGAGGTTCGGGTTGGCCGCGGGGGTCGACGGGAAGTCGGTCCAGGCGAGCGTGACCTTGAGCGGCTCGCCGCCGTTGGCGACGGTGTAGTTGAAGGTGCGGTCTTCGCCGGACGAGCCGGTGCCGAACGGGGCGGCCCCGTCCTCGGCCCGGAGCCCGCGGCTCTGGCCGGTGAAGAAGAGCGCGTTCTCGAGCAGCACGCGGCCCCACCCCTGGCAGTTGGCGGGGATCGCGGTCGTGTTCGCCATGCTCACCGCCGAGTTGACCAGGGTGGCGCGGACGAGCGCCGCCGAGGGGGTGAAGCCGTCGGTCGAGACCTCGCCCCCGGTCGGGTACCAGCCGTCGGCGTAGTACTGGCGGATGAGCGCGGCGAGGCCGGCGGCGCCGGGGCTCGCCATGCTGGTGCCCGAGAAGCTGATCGTGCCGCAGTTGTTGGTCGTGACGTTGCCGTCGTTGTTGGCCGACACGATCGAGGAGCCCGGCACGGTGACCTCGGGCTTGATCCGGCCGTCGGCGGTCGGGCCGCAACTGGAGAACGAGGCCATCGACTCGGCGGAGGTGCCGCGCAGCGTGGCGCCGACCGAGATCGCGCTCTTCGCGGTCGAGGGGCTCCCGACCGAGCCGGAGCCCGGGCCCGAGTTGCCGGCGGCGAAGAAGACCTGGAAGTCCTTGTGGTTCCACATGAACTCGTCGACGTCCTGGCTCGCCGCCGAGTAGTTGTTCTGGACCGGCGCGTTCTCGTTGTCGCCCCAGGAGTTGGTGTGCAGCCGCGCGCCCTGGTCGTAGGCCTGCTGGAAGATCGGGTTGAGGTCGACCACCGGGCAGCCGATCCCCGGCAGGTCGCCGCAGTTGTCGGTGGCGAAGCCGGCGTCCTGGATCACCAGCTTGGCGCCGGGGGCCATGCCGTCGGCGGTGTCGTGGACGAGCGGGTTCGCGAAGTTGTCGCCGGCGACGATCCCGGCCACGTGCGTGCCGTGGTCGTGGGTGTCCCACTCGCCGCCCCCGATGCCGCCCGCGCACTCGGAGGCGGTCAGGAAGTCGACCGCGACGACCTTGCGCTGGGCGGCGTTGACGACCGTCCCGCCGTTGCAGGCGTTGGTCGGCGGCAGCCCGAGCGAGGTGTCCCGGAAAAAGCACATGTCGGGGTCGATGCCGGTGTCGATGATGCCGACGGTCTGCCCCTCGCCGAAGATCCCCTGGCCGAAGATCGGCGTCGTCTGGCCGCCGGCGAGCCCCGACTGCCCGACCCAGACGGTGGTGTCGTTGACCAGCGTCCGCCGCCCCTCGAGCTCGAGCCAGAAGACCTCGGGGAGCGCGGCGAGCGGCTCGCGCAGGGCCGCGATCTCGGCCGGGGCGAGCAGCAGGCGGACGCGCGAGAACGACCCGGCGCGCCCGGCGCCGGCGATCCCCTGGACCCCGAGGTCGCGCAGCGACCGCAGCACCTCGGCGAGGTCGGCGTCGGGGAAGACGTGGACCATCACCGGCCGGTAGGCCGGGCCGACCGCGGCGCCGTCGGCGACCCCCGCCCCGGGCTCGACGGCGGCGATCTCGCGGGAGATCTTGTAGGCGGGGTGGAACGGCCCGGACCAGACGGCGCCCAGCTCGGCGCGCAGCGGCTCGATCGCCGCGCCGGCCGGCAGCTTCACCAGGAACGCGTAGAAGGGCAGATAGGCGTAGACCCGCACGCTGGCGGCCTCGAGCGCCGCGATCTGCCGCGCGGTCGGCGGGCCGGGGAACTTGACCAGCGCCACCTCGTCCGCGCCCGGTTGCGCCGGGCGGGCGCGCAGCGCCTCGGGCAGCTCGGGCTCCGGCGCGCCGGTGTCGATGACCCGCGAGGCGAGCGAGATCAGCCGCTCCGTCCTCAGCTCCGCGGCCGGCGTGGACTGCGCGCGGAGACCGGGACCCGTGACCGCGACGAACAGCAGGAAGATGCCTGAGACCTTTATTGACCCCGACATGCTTTCCTCCAGGAATGTAGGGTTCGGTGACGAGGGCGCACTCTAGCGCGGAGCGGGCTCCATTTTGCAACCTCCGCTCGCTTTCCGCCTCCGATCGCGCTAGAATGCGGTCCCCGAAGGCACGCGCCCGTGCCGCCTTCCCTCGCGCCGTAGCCGATTAGCCCGCCTGCCGTCCGGCGCGATCGCCGCAGGCCCGAACATCACGTCCGAAAAACCGGAGATCCCGTGACCCGAAGAATGCTGATCAACGCGCGCACCCCCGAGGAGGTGCGCGTCGCCGTCGTCGACGGCGACGTCCTGGAGAACTTCCAGGTCGAGGTCGCCGAGCGCGGCCTCACCCGCGGCAACATCTACCGCGGCGTCATCGTCAACATCCAGCCCTCGCTCAACGCCGCGTTCATCGACTACGGCGCCGAGCGCCACGGCTTCCTGGCGATCCAGGACGTCGTGCCCCAGGCCTGGTACCGCCAGCCCGAGGGCGACCGCCCGCGGATCGACGAGGTGCTGGTCAAGGGCAAGCCGATCGTCGTCCAGGTCACCCGCGAGGCCGAGGGCGACAAGGGGTCGGTCCTGACCACCGACCTCTCGCTCGCCGGCCGCTACCTCGTGCTCACCCCGTTCGACGACACCCGCGGGGTGTCGCGCAAGGTCGAGGACGAGGAGACGCGCAAGCGCCTGCGCCAGCTCGCCGCCGCGCTCGACGTGCCCGACGGCTGCGGCGTCATCGTGCGCACCAACGCGCTCGACCAGGCGAAGACCGCGCTCCAGCGCGATTTCGCCGCCTTGCTGCGCCTGTGGAAGCGCATCCACGCCGAGGCGCGCCAGGCGCCGCGCGAGGGCGAGCGAACGCGGCTGCTCTACAGCGACCAGGACGTGGTCATCCAGGCGCTGCGCGACCACCTCGACGCGACCATCGAGGAGATCCTGGTCGACGACGACGCCGCCCACGAGAAGGCCGAGGCCTACCTGCGCACGTTCATGCCGCGCGGCCGCACCGTGCTCACGCGCTGGCAGGAGCGGACGCCGCTCTTCTCCGCCTACAAGCTCGAGACCCAGATCGACCGCATCTACGAGCGCTCGGTCGCGCTCCCCGCCGGCGGCTCGGTGGTCATCGACCGCACCGAGGCGCTGACCGCGATCGACGTCAACTCCGGCCGCTCGACCCGCGCCGGGAGCCAGGAGGAGACCGCGCTCTCGACCAACCTCGAGGCCGCGGCCGAGGTCGCGCGCCAGCTCCGCCTGCGCGACCTCGGCGGCCTGATCGTCGTCGACTTCATCGACATGCGCCAGGGCAAGAACCAGCGCAAGGTCGAAAAGGCCCTGCGCGAGGCGATGAAGCCCGACCGCGCGCGCTCGACCGTCGGCCGGATCTCGGACAACGGCCTGCTCGAGATCAACCGCCAGCGCGTCCAGCAGGCGCTCTCGCTGCGCACGCACCGCCCGTGCCCGACCTGCGCCGGCACCGGCCGCATCCCGAGCGCCGAGATGGTCGGCCTCAACCTCCTGCGCCGGATCGAGGCGCGCGCCGCGCTGGCGCCGCTCAAGCGCGTGCGCATCGCGCTCCACCCCGAGCTGGCCGACGCCGTCCAGAACGGCCGCCGCCGCGAGATCGCCGCCCTCGAGCGGGAGTTCGAGATCGCGGTCGAGGTTCTCGCCTCGCCCCGCCTCCACCGCGCGGAGCAGGAGGTCGAGTGGTTCAGTCGGGAGGCGGGCGAGGGGAAGGCGGCGGCGGCCGCGGCAACGCCCCGCGCCCTCGCGGCTCCCCTGCCGGCGCCGGCGCCCCGCCGCACGGCCATCCGGTCGGCGGCGCCCGCGGGACCGCCGGCCGCCGCCGCCGAGCAGGCG
>CAZNIX010000390.1:0-4789 GCA_964573125.1 uncultured Thermoanaerobaculia bacterium | reverse complement strand
CCGAAACCGAGGTCATGACGATGGCCTTCGAAGCAGGGCTCCGGCAGCTCTGGCGAGAGCACGTCCTCGGGCGATACGTCCGCGGCGAGATCCCCAGAGAGCAAGCTGTGGAGTCCGTCGGGATCGACTGGGTTGAGTTGGCGGAGCGCCAGAAGCAGGCGATGACCGAGGATCTGGCGTGGGCGATGGGCGACTAGCGGCCGTCGTCGATACGGGTCCCCTGATCCATCTCGCAGAGGTCGGCTGCCTCCCGCTTCTCGCGATCTTCGACGAGCTTCACGTACCCGAGGGCGTCTGGCTGGAGGCGCAACGGCCTGCCTCGATCCACTCCGAGCTCGGTCACGCCGACCGGCACACCCTTCTGCGCGAGGAGGTGGAGGAGTTCGCCGCGCAGAAGGGGCTCCAGAAACTCCATGGCGCCGGGGGAGAGCCTGCTGCTGTGTTCGAAGCTCGAAGTCGAGGTGCTCGTCACCGACGATCTCGCCGTACGCCAAGCCGCGAAGGCTCTTGGGCTGACCCCGATCGGCTCGCTGGGCGCTATCGTCAAGGCCCACCGCATGGGTCGGATCACCCGCGAGGAGGCCGAGATCCATCTCCGGAGGTTGGCCGCGGTCAGTAGCTTGGTCGTCACCCCGGCGATCATGGAGCTGGCGATCGAACGTCTTCAGGGCGGCTGAATCGCTCTGGCGAAGCAGCTCCAGCGTCGAAATCCGCTTGCTTTTCAGCGACTTTCGCGCCTGGGACGGCGGCGGGGATGGGATGGTGCACCCAAGTGGCCTCAGTTGGAACCACCTCGGCGGCGTGCTGGTCGAGGCGAAGGCGATCTGGGCCGGAGCGTCACCGCCCTGAGCGCGGCGTCGTCGAGCGGATCAGGTGAGGTATGCTCCCCGCAGTAGAGAGGATCAGCACCATGCCCAACCGCCAATTCCGCGTCCTCGTCGACTGGGACCCCGAAGCCCAGGCATGGGTCACCCTCGTTCCCGGCCTAGGTGACCTGTCGACCTTTGGCGAGACCCGCGAGGAGGCCCTCGCTCAGAACCGGGAGGCGATCCTCGGCTACCTCGAAGCCGCCCGACGAGAGGGCGGACCTGCTCGACGAGCCGCTCGCCCATCTCGATGCTCTGCCCGAGTCGCTCCAGAGCCCGACGTCGGCCGCGCGCAGTCGCGGCCTTCCTGCGCGACCGGCGCCGCCCGGCCTCTTCGAGCAGGCGCCGGGCTTCGCTGAGGCTGCGGCGCACCGCCGCGGCGGCCTGCTCGGTGTAGCGCTGCACGGCCTGAACGCGCTTGCCCTGTGCGACGCCACATCGCGCGGCTCAAGGCCCAGATCCGTCGTCCCACGGCCCGGCTCCGGTCGCGCACCCGCCGGGATGACCTTCATCACCCGCCGAGCGTCGCGCGCCAGCCGGCGCACCGAGACCGTCCCGACAGCGAAGACATTCGAAGCCCGCGCCTACGCGGCGGCGAGCGCGCGCTCGCCGCTCGGCCCGATCACGATTGCGCACCGCGTCCCGGGGCCGCGGGACGTGCATCTGCCTGGGGCGCCCACGGAACCTGGAATCTCCAGCTCCCACCCGCTATGCTCGGCGGGGCCGCCGGTGGATCGCGATGCGCACCATCGCCACGACGTTTGAGTGGCGCGTCCGGTGCCAAAGGCACGGTGGTATCCTATTGCTCTTTTCCGCGCTGCCTCGCCGGCGCGGGACTCTGCGATGGAGCGCAAGAGCCTTCAGGATGTTCTAATCCGCATGGCCGCGAGTGAGCCGTCGGCCAATGGCCGCTCGTCTCTTCTGCCTGTGGCTTGGGCGTCCACACGCGGAGCATCCCGACAGGACAACCAGGACCGCCTGATCATCGGACTCGCCCCTTCTGGTCTCGCCTTCGCTGTGTTGGCCGACGGGATGGGCGGGATGAAGGAGGGCGCGCGGGCTGCTACGCTGGCCGTCGCCGCAACGGCCGCGCACTGCGTTGGGAACGCGACCAGCGCGCTCGACCGCCTTCTGGACGGCGCGCTGCGCTTCGCGAACAACGAGGTCTTCCGCTTTCTTCGAGGCGACGGCGGTGCAGCCGTCGTCCTCGCCGCCTGGAAGGACAGGGCTCGCTTCATCGCGCACGCTGGTGACGCGCGCGCCTATAGCGTGGCCGGACCCGACGGCCCTCCAATCAAACAGCTCACCATCGACGACACGCTGGACGCGGAGCTTGCGAGATTGGGCCGTCGGCGCGAGACCGAGCCCGAACTACATCGAGGGCTCGTGCAGTTCATTGGCGTTGGCCCGGACTTGGAGCCGCATGTCGCCGCCGTCCCGGACGATGCGCGTGGGCTGGTGCTCTCCACGGACGGGGTCCACTCCATCCCTGCTGCGGTCCTCGAATGGATCGTCCGTGGCGCCGCGCAACTTCAGCTTCTTCCGGAGCGCCTCGTCGCCGCGAGCGAGTGGCACGGTGGGCGGGACAACGCGACTGCCATTGCTGTCGCCTTTCAGAACGGGGTGCCCGCAGAACCCGTCGGAACGGCTGATTTCTGGGTCGCCCGGGACCGGGTCACGGTATTGGTAACTGCGACGCCGCAGATGCCCGCCAGGCCAGAGGCGAAACCGCCCGCGCAGGTCGAGCCGCGAGCGCCGGGGCGAGCTACGCGTGGGAAACGAGGCGGCGGCAGAAAGGGATCCAGATCCCGCACCGAGAAGGTGCAACCGCGGGAGCCTCGCAATCAGGCAACCCGTCTTCCCCTCGTAGACTTCGACGTCCCGTCAGCGCGGGAGGCCGGCGAGACTACTCCTGCGCAAACGGTCTTGCGCGACGCCTCCTCGTCGACACCGGCTCCGGCGCCCGAGTCGGACTCCGCAAGCGTGCCTGCAACCACACCCGGGTCTGCGACCCCTACGGATGACGCTCCCGTGGCACCAAGCAAGCTGGATCCCGCAGCCCGGGACAAGCCATGAGCCGGTACGTGCGAACGGGCGCGACGGTAGCTGGTGGCATCGGGGCCGTCGTCGTCTACACCGACAGGAACCTCGACCGTAGGGTTGCAATCAAGTTCGTTCAGCCCGGCGGCGAGCACCGGCGGCTTCTCGACGAGCTCGCCGCACTTCAACGCATCCGTTCCAAGCACGTCGTTCAGATTCTCGACGTGGACTTCTTCAACCCGGGTTCACGAATGGGGATCGTCGAGGAGTTCATCGAGGGCGACAGGCTCGAAGACGTTCTCGGCACGGTCACGGTAGGAGACTGGTACCTGCGGCTGCTGTACCAGGCTGCGACGGGCATCGCCGACATCCATGCGGTCGGCATCGTCCACCGCGATATCAAGCCTTCCAACATGCTCGTCGACCCAGAAGGTATTCTAAAGATCATAGACTTTAACCTCTCGCGGTCCGAGAACGATACCCACACGGTCGGGTTCGTAGGCACGCCGGGCTACGCCGCACCCGAGTTGTGCGCGCCGGGGCACGTGGTGTTCTGCGCCGCCGTCGATGTCTACGCGCTTGGCGTGACGGCTTGGGCGCTCGTTCACGGGAAGAAGCTGCCAGAGGATCTGGCTTTGAAGCCCCCACGGCCCGACATGTGGAAAGCGACATCAGGAGGGTTCGGGACGCTTCCAGGGCTCGACGCCGAACTGGCGCACCTGCTAAACGCCTGTCTCGAAGTGTCGCCGTCGGATCGACCGACCGCCGCGCAGGTTGCCCGTCGCACCGCTCGGCTCTTGCTTCACGGCAAGCACCGTGCGCTGTTTGTGGGAGCAAAGAAGCCATTCGAGTTGGCAGTAACCAATCCACGCGTGGGCCTCAAGGACTCCCGCGGCAGCATGATCATCGAGTACGACGGCCTGGACTTCCAAGCTACGTCGGTGACGGGGGAGGTCTGGGTGAACAACATCCAACTCGTTGTAGGAACGACGCTACCCTACTGCTGCGTCATCGCCCTCGGCGGGCCACACCGCCGCCCACGGGACCGCGTGTTCATCACCATGGACGTCTCGCACCCGGAGGTTGTGCTGTGAGCATATTGGCGGTAGACGACAGCGTCGGCGACGACGACCGTTACATCGTCAAGGGCGAAGTCGGCCGGGGCGGCATGCAGGAGGTCTATCGCGCCTTCGACGACAAGCTCAAGCGCCGCGTCGCACTCAAGGTGCCGCAGGACGCGAAAGTCGCGCATCGGTTCCGCGAGAGCGCGGTAATCAGCGCCAAGATCAACCACCCGAACGTTGCCAAGACCCTCGACTACTTCGAGGAGGGCGCAGGCAGGTTCTTCCTCGTCGAGGAACTGATCGAGGGGCTGAACCTGCGGCAGATCGCGGCACGCTTCGAGAGGTTGGATCCCCATGCCGTCTCGCACGTCCTTCATCACTTGGCACGCGGAGTGACCGCGTCTCATCGCGTGGGTGTTGTCCACCGTGACCTCAAACCGTCGAACATCTTGGTGGCCGGAGGCCTCGCGTTCGAGGCTGTGAAGATTACCGACTTCGGTATCGCAAAGATGGCCGCGAAGGAGATTGGGGATGCAGTCTCAGGCGGTGAGGAAACAACGCGGTCGTCGAGAACCGCGAGAGGGGTGCTCCCTTACATGGCACCGGAGGTCATCGACCATCCGCGCACTCCGTCTCCCCCTGCCGACGTGTGGGCCATCGCGGCGATTGCGTGGGAGTTGCTCACAGGCCGTGCTCCGTTCGGCACGGGTCTGAGAGCGGTCACCGCCATCGTCGGCGAGAGCAAGCCCATCTTGTCCGGTGAGATCACCGCTCACAAACAGTTTGGACCACTAGTGTCCGGCTAGAAGTCGAACAGAA
>CAZNIX010000389.1:0-4812 GCA_964573125.1 uncultured Thermoanaerobaculia bacterium | reverse complement strand
CGACCTCACGGACGCCGATCTCGCGCGCGCGGCGCTCGCCGGCACGACGCTCGCCGGGGCCGATCTCGCGGGCGCCCGGCTGGCCGGAGCGGTGATCGCCCGCTGCCGCGATCTCCACCGCGCGCGTGGGCTGGCGGCGGCGGTCGCCGGCGGCGCCCCGTCGCTCGGTTTCGACACCCTGCGCGCCTCGGTCGCGGAGCTGCCGCCGGAGTTTTTGGCCGGCGCGGGCCTCGGCGCGGCCGAGGTCGCGGCGCTGCGGGCGCTGGCGGCGGGCGGGTAGACCGGGACGGGGAGAGAACTCACCCCTCGTCGGCGCGGTCGCCGGCGGCGCCCGCGATCGCCGCGCGGATGCGCGTCATGAGGTCGGATGGGCCCTCGATGCGCCCGAGCTTGACGCGCAGCTCGTCGAGCAGGCTCTCCTCGAACCGGTACTCGCTGGCGCAGGTCGCGCACAGCTCGAGGTGCGCGCGCACCAGCCGCAGCTCGTCGGCGGAGAGCGTGCGGTCGAGGAAGCGGTCGAGGCGCCGGAACATGTCCTCGCAGGTGAAGCGGTCGGGGGTCCGGGTGGTGATCTCGGTCATGCCGTCAGCTCCCGCGCCGCCGCCGGCGGCCGCTCCGGCGGCGGGCGCACCACCCCCGCCGACTCGGCCTCCCGCCAGAGCGCCTTCTGCAGCATCCTACGCCCGCGGTGGAGGCGCGAGCGCACCGTTCCCAGCGGGCAGCCGACCAACTCGGCGATCTCGTCGTAGCCCAGCTCGTCGACCAGGTGGAGCTGGGCGACGGCGCGGTACTCCAGCGGCAGGGCGGCGATCGCCGCCAGCACCTGCTCGGTGGAGAGTTTGCTCATCACCAGCCGCGCCGGGTCGTCGCTCAGCGCGTGGAGGCCGGCCGCGGCGGTGCGCCGGTAGAGATACAGCTCGGCGGCGTCGTCGAGGTCGACGGTCTGCGGCCGCCGGCCCGCCCGGCGGTGGCGGGCGAAGTGGCAGTTGGCGAGGATCTTGTAGAACCAGGCCTTGAAGTTGGTGCCGGCCTGGAACGTGCCGAACGCCCGGAACGCGCGCAGCGCCGCCTCCTGGACCAGGTCCTCGGCGTCGCCGCCGCGCCCCGCCAGGCCGAGCGCGAAGCGGTAGGCCGGCGCGAGGACCGGGGCGAGGAGCGCCTCGAAGGCCGCGGGATCGGTCGCCGGCGCGGGCATCGGGTTCAAGCGCCGCCGATCGCCACCAGCATGCCGCAGGTCGCGCAGCTCGCGCCGCCCGCGACCGCCTCGCGCTCGCCGCGCGTGCGCTCCCACAGCTCGGGGAACGGCGCCGCGCGCAGCGAGCCGAGCGAGCGCGGCACGAACGTGCAGGGGGTCAGCTCGCCGTCGGGGGTGACGCGGAGCATCTCGCGCCCGGCGCCGCAGTCGGGGCAGCCTCCGGCCTCGCCGCGGGCGGTGGACAAGAGCGACACCGTGCGGCTGTCGGCGATCAGGCGGAGGCGGCCGCGGTAGTCGTCGGCGAGCGCCGGCCACTCCGCGGCCAGCCGCTCGCGCTCCGCCGGCGAGAGGGCCATCGCGCGCGTGCCGCGGCCGGCGGGGGCGTACTCCGAGAGCGTGACCGCGGCGGCGCCGAGCTGGTAGGCCAGCTCGACCACCCCGCGGGCGTCGTCCCGGTTGTCCCTGATGGGCGTGAAGTTGACGACCACGCGCACGCCGCGGCCGGCGAGCCGGCGGATCGCGCCCAGCGCGCGGGCGTGGAGGCCGTCGAGCCGGCGGATCCGGTCGTGGACCTCCGGCCGGTGGCTGTCGAGGCTGACCGTCACGCTCTGGAGGCCGAGCGCGGCGAGATCGTCGGCGGTCCGATCGTCGACCTGCGAGCCGTTGGTGACCACGGTCACGATCAAACCGCGCTCGACCGCGTGCCGCGCGAGCTCCCGCCAGTCCGGCCGCAGCAGCGGCTCGCCGCCGGAGAGAGCGAGGATCATCTCGCCGCTCGCGGCGAGCTGGTCGATCAGGGCGAGCGCCTCCGCGGTCGACAGGTCGCGGTCGGTCGCCACCTCGGGTCCCGACTCGGCGTAACAGTGGACGCAGCGGGCGTCGCACCGCCGCGTGATCTCCCACGACACGTAGCGCAAGCCCGCGCAGGGGAGGGGCGTCGTCTCGGGCGCGGTCATCGACCGGAGGGTCCTTCGGAGGGCTCCTCTCTCATGGTGCCGCGCGCGGCGTTACGGGAGACCGCGCGGCCGGGCGCGGCTCACGGGAGCAGATCGGCCGCCGCGACCTCGAACCGGCGGCCGTCGGGGAGCAGGAGGGGGAGGGTGGCCTCGGCGGTCAGCTCGCGACGGTCGCGGTAGACGCCGCGCTCGCGGTCGGGGTCCTCGTAGAGCTCGACGCGGCGGTCCGGGAGGTTGATCACGACGTACTGCGGGATGCCGGCGGTGGCGTAGATCCGCAGCTTGGTCGTCCGATCGCGGGCGAGCGAGGTGTCGGCGACCTCGACGGCGCAGCTCACGTCCGCGGGACCGGGGTGGTGAGCGAGGTACTCCTCGGGCCGCCCGCGGACGATGAATCCATCCGGTTCAGGCTCGTGGCGCGGCGGGATGGTCACGGCGACCTGGCTTCGGAGATGACAACCCAGCGGCAGCAGCTTCGCCGCCAGCAGCAGGATCTTGCTGACCACCAGGCTGTGAAGAGGATTGACCGTCATCCCGGGCCCCCTGTCCTTCACCACCAGCATCCCGTCGAGCAGCTCGATCGGCTCGCCCTCTTCGAGGATGCCGGCGGCGAGCATCCGGTGGTACTGCTCCACGGTCAGCGGCACCAGCTCGATGCGCGCGGCGGCGGGTTCTTCAAGGAGCTGTGGCAGCATCTTGGTAACCTCTCGACGAGTGCGGCGGCAGGATACCACAAGAGGCAATCCGATTACCACACCGGACAATCAGCTTTTCGCCGGGGCGCCTGGATCGCGGTCGCCCGGCGGCCATCCTACCGCCGGAAGGGCGGTGGGATCGCGACCTGCAGTCCGGCGAGCGGCGGGGCGCGGCGGGCCGCCGAGGCGACCAGCCGCCGGGCCGAGGCGACCAGCCGCCGGAATTGACACCGCCCGCGCCATCCCGTAGCCTTACCGTTCGGCCTCGGGAGGCCCGGCATGCGCATCCGCCTCGACGACGTCCGCCGCGAGCCGTTCTCCTGGGCCGAGACGGTGGAGATCCCGGCGGCCTCGCTCGAGCGCGAGGAGCTTTCTGCGCTGTCGCCGATCGCCTGGCGCGGCCGGATCGCGTGGGCCGATCCGTCGTTTCACCTGCGCGCCCGGACGCGCTACGAACAGACGCTCCGCTGCGACCGCTGCCTGCGCGAGTACACCGAGCCGGCGGAGTCGGAGCTGGAGCTCGCGGTGCTCGACGAGGCCGGAGCCGAGCCCGGCGAGCGCGAGCTGTCGGCCGAGGATCTCGGCGTCGTCTACGCCGAGGGCGGGGTGCTCGACACCCGGCCGCTCCTGGTCGAGCAGCTCCAGCTCAACGTGCCGATGCGGCCGCTCTGCCGCGAGGACTGCCGCGGGCTGTGCCCGGTCTGCGGCGCCAACCGCAACCTCGAGCGTTGCGAGTGCAAGGACGAGTCGGTGGACCCGCGGTGGGCGGCGCTGGCCGCGCTCCGGGACCACCTGCCGGAAGATTGACGCGGCTCGGCCGCCACGACCGAAGCGCAAGGAACCGAACCATGGCCAACCCCAAGCGACGCCACTCGAAGGCTCGCCGCGACCGCCGCCGGACGCACGACGCCCTGCCGCGCCCGGCGACCTCGATCTGCCCCAATTGCGGCGAGGCCAAGCTCCCGCACCGCGCCTGCGGCCACTGCGGCCAGTACCGCGGCCGTGCCGTCATCGAGCCCAAAGAGTCGTTCTAGCTCACCAGCCCGCCCCGCCCGCCTCGAACGCGCCTGGGTGCGGCCCGCCCGACGCCACGATCATGCGATCGGCTGGGTCGCGATGACACGTTCGCCGCGCACCCCCCGGTGCCCTCCGACCGGGGCGGCCCGCCACGCCACCGAGCGGAGCCTCGCCGGCGGCGTGGTGATGGCGCTCCACCTTCGACCGGCCGCGGTCCTGCCGCTGTTCGCCGGTTCGCTTCTCGCGGCCGGCGCCTGCGGCGCGCCGCGGGCGTCCGGGCCGATGCCGCACCAGGCCTACGTCTGGCAGCGGCAATGGACCCCGGCGGTCGCCGAGGCGGTGCAGGACGCCCATGGCTTCGGCGGCCTGGTGGCGCTCGCCGCCGAGGTCGACCTCACGGCCGAGCCGCCGCGGCTGGTCCGGGTGCCGGTCGACCTCGAAGCGCTCGCGGCGGCGGGGCCACCGGCGCTCGCGCTGCGCATAGGCGCCGCGCCCGAGCGCTTCGCCGCTCGCCCCGAGCTGGTCGAACGTCTCGCCGGCCTGGCGTCGGCGCTCGCCACCGAGTCTGCCGCCGGCGGCCTGCCGCTCGCAGAGCTGCAGATCGATCACGACTGCCCGGCCTCGCGCCTGGCCGACTGTGCGCTGCTGTTCGCCGCGATCCGCGACCGGGTGGCCCCGCTGCGGCTGGTCTTCACGGCGCTGCCGAGCTGGCTCGGCGATGCCCGCGGCTTCGAGCGCCTGCTCGCCGCGGCCGACTCGTTCGTGCTCCAGGTCCACTCGCTCGCGCCGCCGGCCGGCGCGGCGGAACCGATCACCCTCTGCGACCCCGCCGCCGCCCGCCGCGCGGTCGAGCGCGCGGCCCGCTTCGGCCGGCGGTTCCGCGTCGCGCTGCCGACCTACTCCTACCTGCTGACCTTCGACGCCGGCGGCGCGCTCGCCGGCGTCGCCG
>CAZNIX010000388.1:0-4817 GCA_964573125.1 uncultured Thermoanaerobaculia bacterium | reverse complement strand
ACGCCGCCGGGAAACCGCCGGCGGCCCGCCGACCGCGTGCGCCCCGCCGCCCCCGGCCACGCGGTCGAGGGCGGCCCGCCGTCTGCGCCCGTGCGCCTGCTCGCGTCTGCCGAGTTCGCTCACGCCTCCCCCGTCGACCCCACCGCGCGCGAGCTGCTCGAGCGGCTGGCTGACCGATCCCAACTTTCCCCACCGAGCGCCAGCTCCGAAACGGCGCGCGGGGACGAAGTCTACAACCTCCTGCCGGAGACCCCGCCGGCGCACCGGCGGCCGGTCCACCCCGGGCGCTGCGGCCTACAGCCACCCCTTCTCGCGCGCGATGCGCGCCGCCTCGACGCGGTTGCCCGCGCCGAGCTTGCCGATCGCCTCGGAGAGGTAGTTGCGCACCGTCCCCTCCGAGAGGTGCAGCTCGCCGGCGATCCGCGCGGTCGACAGCCCCTCGCCCGCCAGCCGCACCACCTGGCGCTCGCGGTCGGTGAGCGGGTCGGGCTCGGTCCAGGCCTCGGCGGCGAGCGCGGGATCGATCGCGCGGCCGCCGGCGGCCACCCGCCGCACGGCGGCGGCCAGCTCCTCGGCCGGCGAGTCCTTGAGCAGGTAGCCGGCGGCGCCGGCCTCGAGCGCCCGCCGGAGGTAGCCGGGGCGGGCGAAGGTGGTGACGATCAGGGTGCGCGTGCGGCTCCCCCGGCGCGCCAGCTCGGCGGCCAGCTCGAGGCCGGTCATGCGCGGCATCTCGATGTCGGCGAGCAGCGCGTCGGGGCGGTGCTGCTCGACCAGCGCGAGCGCTTCGCGGCCGTCGGCGGCGCGGCCCACGACCTCGATGTCGCCTTCGATCTCGAGCAGCGCGGCGAGCGCGCCGAGCACCAGCGCCTGGTCTTCGGCGATGACGATGCGGATCATGGCGGTGGCGGCGGCCGGCGGCCGGGCTGCGGCGATCCTACCCCCGCGGCCGCGGGCCGCCCGCGCAGCGGCCTCTCCTCACGCCGCCGGGACGCCCCGGCGGCCGGCGCCGCCCGGTGGCCGCAGCGGCAGCTCGACCGCGACGCGGGTGCCCGTGCGGTCGCTCGTCCACGCCATCCGGCCGTCGAGGGCCTCCACCCGCTCGCGCATCCCCGCCAGCCCGGTCCCCTCCGCGCCCCGGATCCCCCGGCCGTCGTCGCTCACCTCGAGGTGGAACCAGCCGTCCGCCTGCTGCATCCGCACCCGGCAGCGGGAGGCCCGCGAGTGGCGCACGACGTTGGTCGCCGCCTCGCGCAGGGCGAGGGCGGCGACGCTCTCGAGCCCCGCCGGCAGGTCGTAGGGCCCGCTCTCGAGCACCAGCTCGATCCCCGCGGCCTCGAGCGCCACCCGCGCTCGCGCCACCTCGCTGCCCAGCTCGTGGGCGCGGTAGCCCTGCACCGCCTGGCGGACCTCGGCGAGCGCCTCGCGCGACACCCGCTCGACCTCGCGCATCTCGGCGGCGGCGCGCGGCGGGTCGCGGTCGGCGAGCTTGGCCGCCAGCTCGGCCTTGAGCGTGATCAGCGACAGCGTGTGCCCGAGCAAGTCGTGGAGATCGCGGGCGATGCGCTCGCGCTCGCCGAGCTGGGCCAGCCGCTCGACCTCCTTCTGGCTGAGCTTGAGCCGGGCGTCGCGCCGGCCGGTCGCCGCGTAGTGGATGTTGACGCCGCCGATCAACGCCGTGAACACCGCGCCCGCGATCCACCCCTCGGCCGGGATGCCGGCGACCGCGGTCTCGACCAGGAGGATCGCCTCGATCGCGACCAGCCAGCGGACGGCCGCCGCCGGCCGCGCCGCCGCGCCGAGGAAGGCGGCCGCGTAGATGAAGTAGACCACGCACCCCGGGTTGACCGGCGCGGTGGCGACCGCCAGCAGCACGATCGCGCCCGCCAGCCTCAGCAGCCGCCTTCCGGTCAGCCAGTGGCCCCGGAAGTAGAGCGGGAGGAAGACGGCGATCGACGCCAGGGTCACCCCCCAGATCCAGGGCGGAGCGTCGCCCAGGACCAGGGGGGCGACCGGCATCGCGAGGTAGATCAGCCAGACGTAGGGCGTCCAGCCGAGCTTGCCTTCGGGCGGCAGGAGCGGCATTGGCGTCGCGCCGATTCTAGCGGTCAGCGGCGGCCCACAGCGTCGACGACGGCCCGCGCCTCGGCCGCCCTTCGGGGGTGAAGATCGGCCTTCGTGGCGTCATGTCGAGCCCTCCTGCGCGGGTTCGCCGGTCAGCCATACGTCTTCCCCTCGTCGCGCCGGTAGGCCCGGCGGGCGACCGCTAGGCTGAGCGCGGTGAAGACGGCGAGGTAGGTCAGATGGACCCACGCCGGCTGGCCGAGGTCGGCGCCGATCGTCTTGAGCGCGAGCTGGCCGTAGTGGTAGGCCGGCAGGAGCAGGGCGATCTTCTTCATCAGCGCCGGCAGGAAGATGACCGGGAGCCAGAGGCCTGAGAGGAAGCCCATCGGCAGGTAGATCAGGTTGACCAGCGCCGGCGCCGAGTTGGGGCCGGCGAGGCAACCGAGCGCGAGGCCGAACGCGCAGAACGGCAGCGCGCCCGCGATCAGCACGCCGGCGAGCGCCGCCCAGGTCGCCGCCGGCAGGTCGACCCCGCCGGCGAACGCCCCGAGCAGGAACAGCGAGGCCACGACCAGCGCTCCGAACACCGTGGCCATGAACAGCTTGGCGGCGAAGTAGGCGCCCGGCGGCATCGGGCTCGCCCGCTTGAGCAGCGTCCACCCCTGCCCGCGCTCGACCGCGACGCCGACGCCGAAGCCGAACAGCGCCGCGCCGATGACGCCGAACGCACCGTAGGTGCCGAGCAAGTACGTGGCCATGCTCACCGGCCCGGCCGGAAAGCTGCGGCCGAAGGTGACGCCGAACAGCAGGTAGAACATCACCGGGAACGCGAGCGTCGGGATGGCGAAGCCCGGCATGCGCAGGACCTTGAGGAACTCGTACTTCGCTTCCAGCCGGTAGATGCGCCACAGGCTGCGGCGGCCGGGCCGAGGCGCCTCGCGAGCCGGCTCGCCGGCGGCGGTGGTGGTCAGGGTCGCGGTGGTCATCGGTCGGCTCCCTTCTTGGACTTGGCGGGCTAGGCGGCGACGGCGGCGCCGTCGCCCGATTCCCGGGTGAGGTCGAGGAAGGCCTCTTCGAGGCCGGCTCCGGTCACTTCGAGGTCGGCGAGGTCGGGGTCGCGGGCGAGCAGCTCGCGCACCACGCGCTCGGCGTCGGCGGCGAGCAGCTCGAGGCGGCCCCGGTCGCGCCGCGGCCGCGAGACGCCGGGGAGGCCGGCGACGTCGGCGGGCTCGAGGCGGGTGGCGCAGCGGATGCGGCGCGCCGAGGCCCGCGACTTGATCTCCGCCGGCGAGCCGTCGGCGACCACCTTGCCGCGGTGGATCACCACCACCCGGTCGGCGAGCGCGTCGGCCTCCTCGAGGTAGTGGGTGGTGAGCAGGACTGTGCGGCCCTCCTCCTCCACGCGGCGCCGGACCTGCTCCCAGAACGCGCGGCGCGCCTCGACGTCGAGGCCGACCGTCGGCTCGTCGAGGAACAGCAGGTCGGGATCGCCGGCGAGCGCGAGCGCGAACATCAGGCGCTGCTTCTGGCCGCCGGAGAGCTTGCCGAAGGAGCGGTTCTCGAGCCCGTCGAGCCCGGCCGCCGCGATCAGCTCCGCGCGCGGCAGCGGCCGCGGGTAGTAGCTCGCGAACAGCTCGAGGTGCTCGCGCACCCTGAGCGTCTCGGGGACCTTCGAGATCTGCATCATGGCGCCGATCCGCATCCGCTGGGCGGCGGCGTCGGGATCGCCTCCGAACACCTCCACCCGGCCCGCGGACGGCCGGGTGAGGCCGAGCAGGAGCTTGACGCAGGTGGTCTTGCCGGCGCCGTTGGGGCCGAGCAGCGCGGTCACCCGGCCGCGCTCGAGCGCGAGGTCGACCTGGTCGAGGGCGAGCACGTCGCCGTAGCGCTTGGTCACCGCGGTCAGCTCGGCGGCCGGCGGCGGCGTGGAATGCGGGGAACTCGTCACCATCGGGTCCTCCATGTCGGTGGAACGTCCGGTCGATGGCGTGATCGTGCCGTTCGCGCGGGATCGCCGCCAGTCCCATCCGTCACCAGATGAGATGACATTCGTCAGACCGGGGCGTCCCGGCCGAGGTGTGGCGGGCGGGCGGGGCGGGGACTACTCGGCGCCGGCGTGCGGGCCGGCGTCCTCCGCCCACAGCGGCTCGAGGTCGGTGTCGACCCGCCGGTTGGGATCGAGCTGCTCGTAGAGGTACTGCTCGACGCCCTCGTCGTCGCGCGCGAGGCGGGCCTCGAGCTGGGGGTCGCCCGGGAAGCGCGCCAGCGCCTCGCGCCAGGTCGCGCGCGCGCGCTCGGGTTGGTCGGTCTTCCAGTAGCCGTCGCCGAGCGCGATCCAGGAGCGGACCCAGACCCGCTTCGGCCGGGGCTGGTCGCGGACCATCGCCACCGCCGCCTCGAGGTCGGCGACGCCGAGCGGCGCGCGGCCGAAGATCTTCGGCCAGTAGAGGTAGCTGTTGCCGCGGGTGTAGAGCGCGAGCCAGCTCCGCTCGAGCTCGATCGAGCGCGAGAAGCGGGAGAGCGCCTCGCTGGCGAGGATCACCTGGGTGATCGCGCCCGCGGCGGGGATCTTGTCGACGTAGGCGTAGCCGTAGTTGAGCCAGGCGTTCGCCGAGCCGGGGTGGTCGGCGGTCAGCCGCTCGAAGAACTCGATCCCGCGGCCGTACTCGCCGGTGCGGATCACCGCCTTGCGGTACTGGTCGGCGGCGCGCAGGTCGTCGGGATCGGCGGCGAGCGCGGCCTCGAAGCGGGCGAGC
>CAZNIX010000387.1:0-4839 GCA_964573125.1 uncultured Thermoanaerobaculia bacterium | reverse complement strand
CCGCGGCCCGGCCGGAGAGCCGGCGCCGGTGGAAGTCGACCAGTGCGCCGGCGCCCGGATGGCGGCGCAGCCGCGCGCGCCGCCGGGCGAGCAGAGCGCGCACGGCGCGCCGGAAGTCGGGCCGGCGGTCGCTCGCGGCCGGAGCGCCATCCTCCATCGTCCCTGGAGATGCGCAAAACTCGTTGCGGGGCTATGCGCGGGCGGGGCGCCCGCCGCGCCGGCGGTCGCGATGCCGCGACGCCCCTGCCACGAGGTTTGACCGCCCCTCCGGCCGCGGGTAGCATCGGGCGCTCGCGGCGCCGGCCCCGGCGTAGGGGATTCGCGCGGCGGCCGGGACTGGGAGCGGAAGGCGTGGGCACCCTAGCGGAGAATCAGCGGCACTGGCTGGACTACGACTGGAGCCAGGGCGGCGACGAGTGGTCGGAGACCTGGGGCGGCTCGGAGTCGCTCTGGTGGGGCACGCTCTACCCGCGCCTGCGGCGGTTTCTGCCCACCGGCACGGCGCTCGAGATCGCGACCGGCTACGGCCGCTTCACGGCTTTCCTCAAGGACCACTGCGCGCGCCTGATCGGGGTCGACCTGACCCCGCGCTGTGTCGAGGCCTGCCGGGAGCGCTTCGCCGGCGATCCCCGCCTCGAGTTCCACGTCACCGACGGCTCCAGCCTGCCGATGGTCGCCGACCGCGCGGTCGATCTCGCGTTCAGCTTCGACTCGCTGGTCCACGTCGAGGCCGAGGTCATCGCGGCCTACCTCGGCGAGCTGGCGCGCACCCTGCGCCCCGACGGCGTCGCGTTCCTCCACCACTCCAACGTCGCCGCGCTGTTCGTCGACGGCGCGCTGCCGGTCGACAACCGTCACTGGCGCGCCGAGTCGGTGTCGGCGCCGGGGGTGGCCGAGGCGTGCGCGCGGGTGGGCCTCGCCTGCATCGGCCAGGAGATCGTCAACTGGGGCCAGGCCGAGCTGACCGACTGCTTCTCGCTGATCACCCCGCGCGGCTCGCGCCACGAGCGCCCACCGGTCGTCGTCGAGAACCCCGGGTTCATGGCCGAGGCGGTCCGCCTCGCCGAATTGGCCAAGCTCTACCGGCCGTAGTCCCTCAATCCAGATACCCGAGCGCGCGCAGGCGCTTGATCTGCTCGCCGGTCAGCACCCCGGGACCCGCGACCGGCGCGGGCCGGAAGCGCGGCGCCGGGCGCCGGCTCTGGCGCAGCGCCCGGGTCAGGGTCGCGACCAGCTCGGCGACCTGCTCGGGGTGCGCGGCGGCGAGGTCGCGCAGCTCTGCGGGATCGGCGGCCGGGTCGTAGAGCTCGGAGACTCCGGTCTTAAGGTCGTGGATCAGGGTGTGCTCGGGCGTCCGCAGCGCGTAGCGGCTGGGCGTCAGCTTGTCGCGCCCGAGGGTCCACCGCCGCACCGGCCGGCCGTCCTCGATCAGCGGCGCCAGGCTCCGGCCCTGGACGTGGGCCGGGATCTCGAGGCCGAGCAGGTCGAGGATCGTCGGCAGCAGGTCGGCCGAGTCGACCAGGCCGCGCCGGCGCGTCCCGCCGTGGGCGCCGCCGGGCAGGCGGATCAGGAGCGGCGCCGCCATGTTCTCGACGTAGGGCTGGCTGTGGATGAACTCGCCGTGCTCGCGCAGCTCCTCGCCGTGGTCGGAGGTGACCACGACCAGGGCGCCGTCGAGCAGCCCGCGCGCGTCGAGCCCGTCGAACAGCTCGCCGAGGTCGTGGTCGAGGTACTCGACGCCGCCGCGGTAGAGCGCCCCGATCGCGCCGACCTGCTCCGGCGCGAGCGGCCGCCGGTCGCGGTTGGCCGCGACCAGGAAGTCGCTCGCGCACTCGCCGCCGGCGGTGCAGAACTCCTCGGTGTCGGCATCGACGCCGATGCGCTCGAGGTAGTCGGGCCGGGCGTAGTACGGCAACCGGTTGGCGCCGATCGCGAAGAAGTCGGAATGGGGGTCGATGTAGTGGAGGAACAGGAACAGCGGCCGGGTGTCGAAGCGGAGCCGGCCGAGCGGCGCGTCGAGCAGCCCGAACAGGCGGCGGTTGAGCCGGTCGGAGTAGGTCAGGTCGTAGCCGATCCGCTCGTAACGGTCGAAGCCGCGGGCGAAGCCGAACCGCCCGTCCATCCACTCGATCGAGACCAGGCCGATCGTCTGGTAGCCGGCGGCCGAGAGCAGCTCGGGCAGGGTCGGGGCCGACTCGCTCAGGCGCAGCTCCTTCTTGAACACCCGGTGCACCTCGGGGGAGAGCCCGGTGAACATCGTCAGGTGCGAGGGGAGCGTGAACGGGATCGTGACGTAGGCGTCGTCGAACACCACCGACGAGGCGGCCAGCCGGTCGAGGTTGGGGGTGAAGCTCCCGCCCGCCGGACGGTAGGCGCCGACGTGGTCGCGGCGCAGGGTGTCGAGCGAGACGAAGACCACCGAGGTGCCCTCGCGCGGCGCCGGCGCGCACGCCGGGGCGAGCGCGGCGAGCAAGGCGAGCGCGAGGGCGCGCGACCGGCGGGCCCCGCTCTGGTTCGGCGACTGCGGCATGCGTCGGGGTCTCGGCTCGAGGTCGTCGCGGCCCGCGCGCGGCGCCATGAAGCGGCCCGGAACGGCGCGCGGCCGATGCTACACTGACCGGATGTCCGGCTCCGGCGTGGGCCTGCGCGCGCTCGTCTTGCTCCTGCCCTTCGCCCTCGCCTGCGGGCGGTCTACCGGCACCGGCGAGCCGTTTCTCGCCCGCCTCCTCGACCACGTTCCGGGCGCGCGGTTCCACCCCGAGGAGCTGATCCGGGCCGAGCCGGCGGCGGGGTTGGGCGGCGGGGTCTGCCCGCCGGACGGCGGCTGGGAGATCGCGCTACCGCCCTCCGAGTACCGGTGCGCGGGGACGGTGCTCGTCCTCACGCCGAGCGAGCGGCGGGCGGTGCTCACCCGACGGGTCGCGTTCGACGCCGCCGAGGTCGACGCCGTCTACGCCACGGTCCGGGGCATGACGCGCCAGCCGGTGCGAGTGGAGTGGACGCGGGCCGGGGAGCGGTTCCGCGCGCGCCGGCGGCTCGAGAGGACGGTCGAGGTGGCGGCCGACGGCGGCGACGGGCGCGTCCGGCTGCCGGTCGCCGGGCACCCGGACTGGCAGGGGGAGATCACCGGCATCCGCCTGACCCTGACCGTCGCGCGGCGGGCGGGGCGGCTGGTCGCGCTCGCCGCGGTGCGCGAGACCCTCGACCCGCGCCGCCTCGAGGAGGCCGCCGCCCGCCCCTGGCAGATCGACCTCGACAACGAAACCCGCGCCGGCGTGCTCGGCGTCCCGGGCCGACCGCAGCGATGGCAGACCGCAGCCGCGCCGGGCGCCGAGCTGAGGTTCGCCTACGGCCGGCACGGCGGGTGCGACGGCGCGATCCGGTTCGCGGTCCGCGCGGCGGCGGGAGAGGCGCGGAGGACGCTGTTCGAGCGCGAGCTGCCGTGCGATCGCGCCGGCTGGCAGGAGGCGCGGGTGGCGCTCGGCGACCGCTCCGGGCCGCTGGTGCTCGAGTTCGCCACCGCGACCGACGGGCGCTTCGAGGCGACGTCGGGGTTTCCGGTCTGGGCCGGCGTCGAGCTGGTCGGCGGGCGCCCGCCGGGCGGGCTCAACCTGGTCCTGATCTCGATCGACACCCTGCGCCCGGACCACCTCTCGCTCTACGGCTATCCGCGGCCGACCTCGCCGCGGCTCGACCGGCGCTGCGCGCGCGGCGCGGTGGTGTTCGAGCGCGCGGTCGCGGCCGCGCCGTGGACCCTCCCCTCGCACGCCTCGATGTTCACCGGCCTCGACGCCGCGCGCCACGGCGTCAACCAGAGCCTCGGCCTGCCGCCGTCGCTGCTCACCCTGGCCGAGATCCTGCGCGCCGAGGGCTACGCCACGCGCGCGGTCACCGGCGGCGGCTTCGTCCACCAGCAGTACGGCTTCGCCCAGGGCTTCGACGCCTACGCCTCGTTCAGCGAGCGGATGGGCTTCGCCGACGAGCTGGACGCCGGCGTGGCGCGCGCGAAGGCGCACCTCGAGGCGCTGCGCGACCGCAACTTCTTCTTCTTCTTCCACACCTACGCGGTGCACAACCCGTTCCGCCCGCGCCAGCCGCACCTGCGCCGCCTGACCGGGCGGAGGACGGCGGCGGTGGTCGACGTCGACGTCCTGCCGCCGCTGGCGGCGGACGGCTTCCGCGCCCGCCGAGCCCTGTTCCGGATGGAGCGCGGCCGGCGCGTCGAGGCCGCGGACGACGCGGTGCACGAGCTGGCGGTCGATCTCTACGACAGCGGCATCGCCTACGCCGACGAGCGCCTCGACGACCTGCTGGCGGCGATCGACGGCCTCGGCCTCTCCGAGCGGACGCTGATCGTGGTCACCTCCGACCACGGCGAGCTGTTCGGCGAGCACGGACAGGTCAACCACGTCAGCCTGTTCGACGAGAACGTGATGGTGCCCCTGATCTTCTTCGACCCGGCGCGGGAGCCGGGCATCCGGCGGGTCGGCGGCCAGGTGCGCTCGATCGACCTGCTGCCGACGATCCTCGACCGCCTCGGGCTGCCGCCGCCCGCGGGCATCGACGGGCGCTCGTTCGCGCCCCTGCTCGGCCGCGGCGGCGGCGCCGCCGGGGACGACGGCGCCGGCGGCGGCACGGGCGAGGCCTGGAGCTACGCCTCGGTGTCGAACTTCGGGATCGCGCTGCGCCGGCCCGACGGCACGGCCTACGTCGCCCGCAACGACGCCTGGGTCTCCGCCGGCCCGCGCGAGGAGCTGCTCGACGCCGCCGGCCCGGCGGCCGAAGCCCGGATTCCGGCGCTGCGCGACGCCGCCGAGCGCCATCTGCGCGACGCCCTCG
>CAZNIX010000386.1:0-4857 GCA_964573125.1 uncultured Thermoanaerobaculia bacterium | reverse complement strand
GGCCGTTGCGGCCGCCGCCCGGCCCCGGCGCGTGCCCGCGCGTTGCGCTCGCGGTGGGCGGCGAGCCGCTGGGCGATCGGGATCTCGAGCGCCTCGGCGCGCGGGGCGTCGTCGCCGAAACCGGCCACGGTGCGCCGGGGGAGGCGCTCGCCGACCGCGCGCTCGATCGCCCGCAGTTCGTCCTGCTCCTGGGGCGACACCAGGGTGAAGGCGTCGCCGGCGGCGCCGGCGCGCGCGGTGCGGCCGACGCGGTGGATGTAGTCGTCGGGGACGTTGGGGACGTCGAAGTTGACCACGTGCGAGAGCGCCTCGACGTCGATGCCGCGGGCGGCGATGTCGGTCGCCACCAGCACCCGCGTGGCGCCGCTCTTGAAATCGGCCAGCGCCTTGGTCCGCTGCGCCTGGCTGCGGTTGCCGTGGATGCGGTCGACGGCGACCCCCTGCCGGCCGAGGAAGTCGGCCAGGCGGTTGGCGCGGTGCTTGGTGCGGGTGAAGACCAGGACGTTGCCGACCTCGTCGCGCCGCAGCAGCTCGAGCAGGAGCTTGGGCTTGAGGTCGTGGCGCACCGGGTAGACCGCTTGGCGCACCCGGGTCGCCGGCGCCGGCCGGCGCTCGACGTTGAGGCGCACGGGGTCGCGCAGCAGCTCGCGCGACAGCTCCGCGATCGGCGGTGGGATGGTCGCCGAGTAGAGCATCGTCTGCGCGACCCGCGGCAGGTGCCGGAGCACGCGCCGGACGTCGGGGAGGAAGCCCATGTCGAGCATGCGGTCGGCCTCGTCGAGCACCAGCACCTCGAGGCCGGCGAGGCGGGCGTAGGAGTGGCGGAAGTGGTCGAGCAGGCGGCCCGGGCAGGCGACCACGACGTCGGCCCCGGAGCGGAACGCGCGCTCCTGCGGCGCCATCGCGACGCCGCCGTAGACCGCGGCGGCGGTGAGCGGCGTGTGCTTGGCGAGCGCGCGGCAGTGCTCGACGATCTGCGCCGCCAGCTCGCGGGTGGGGGCGAGTACGAGCGCGCGGGTCGCGCCCCGCGGCTTGCCGAGCAGGCGGTCGAGGATCGGCAGCAGGAACGCGGCGGTCTTGCCGCTGCCGGTCATCGCGCAGGCGAGCACGTCGCGCCCGGCGAGGCCGGGCGGGATGGCGTCGCGCTGGATCGGCGTCGGCGCGGTGAACCCGAGGTCGGCGACGCCGCGCAGGAGGCTCGGGTGGAGGTCGAAGGAACGGAAATCGGACACGGTCATGGTCAGGGTCGTCATCTTTCTGCGCGCGCACGGCGACCGGCAGGCCGGCGAAGCCGAGCCCTCGCGACTCCGGCAGATGAATGTGTGGGGAACGGAGGACTAGCCGGAGAGGCCACCGCCCGGGCCCGCGGCCCGGTCCGTCACGCCGCGCCCGGAACGTCCGGGGCGCGGCGGACGGCGGAGTCTCTCACGTCCTGGGGGCGAGCGCAAGCGCGGCCTCAACGCGCGCGGAAGGCCAGCAGGTCGAGGCCCAGCTCGGCGAACAGGCGGTAGACGGTCGGCACGGGGAGGCCGACGACGTTGGTGTAGTTGCCGTCGACGGACTCGACGAACAGCGCGCCGAGGTCCTGGATGGCGTAGGCGCCGGCCTTGTCGAGGGGCTCGCCGGTGGCGACGTACCAGGCGATCGTCGCGTCGTCGAGCGGGGCGATCCGGACCCGGGAGGTGGCGACCGCGGCGGCGCGGCGGACGCCGGAGCCGGTGCTCTCGGCCAGCTCGACGCCGGTGTGGACGGTGTGCTCGCGGCCGGCGAGGCGGCCGAGCATGGCGCGCGCCGCGGCCGGGTCGGAGGGCTTGCCGAGCAGCTCGCCGTCGAGGACGACGACGGTGTCGGCGGCGATCACCAGCTCGCCGGGCCCCCCACAGCCCACACCGAGCGCGGCGGCGGCCTTCGCTCGCGCGAGGCGGGCGACGTAGGCCTCGGGGGTCTCGCCCGGAAGCGGGGTCTCGTCGAGGTCGACCGGGCGGACCTCGAACTCGAGGCCCAGGCTCGCGAGCAGCTCGCGGCGCCGCGGGGAGCCGGAGGCGAGCACCAGGCGCGGCCGCCCGCGCTCAGGCACGGGCGCCCGCTCCGGCGCCGCGCCGATCGCCGGCCAGGGACCGATCGCCGGCCATCCTCCGGTGACCGCCCATCGCCGGCTCAGCCGAACGCCTGCTCGTAGCGCGCCCAGAACTCGTCGCGCCGGTAGCGGTGGCTCTGGGTGCCGTAGCGCTCGACCGCGTAGGCGGCGGCGACCGCGCCCATCCGCCCGCACACCGGCAGCTCCGCGCCGCGCAGCAGCCCGGTGACGAAGCCGCCGCGGAAGGCGTCGCCGGCGCCGGTGGGATCGACCACCTCGGTCACCCGGCAGGCCGGCACCGGGATCCGCTCGCCGCTGGCGCGCAGGATGTCGCTCCCCTTCTCGCCGTAGGTCACCACCCACAGCTCGGCGAGCCGGCGCAGCGCCTTCTCGGAGAGGCCGGTCTTCTCCTGGAGCATGGCGAACTCGTAGTCGTTGAGGATCACCGCGTAGGCGCCGTCGGCCGCCGCGCGCAGCGTCTCGCCGTCCATCGCGATGACCTGGAACGAGGGATCGAAGACCAGCGGCACGCCGGCCGCCTTGGCCTCGCGGCAGTGGCGCGCCATCGCCTCGGGGTCGTCGGGGGCGACCACCGCGTAGGCCGCGCCGCCGCGGGCGGCGACCTCGGCGAGCGAGATCTCCCGCGCCCGCGCCATCGCGCCGATGAAAAAGCCGGTGATCTGGTTGTCCGCCTTGTCGGTGGTGATGAAGCACGAGGCGGTGACCTCGTTGGGGTGGACGCGGATCTCCGCGGTGTCCACCCCCTCGCCCTCGAGGCAGGCCCGGTACTCCTCGAAATCGCCGCCGGCGGTGGCGACCGCGGTCGGCCGCTCGCCGAGGAGCGCCATGGTGTAGGCGATGTTGCCGGCGCAGCCGCCGCGCTGCTTGCGGAAGTCGTCGACCAGGAACGACAGGTTGATCAGGTGGAGCTTGTCCGGGAGGATGTGGTCCTTGAAGTAGCCGGGGAAGGTCATGATCTGGTCGAACGCGAGCGAGCCGGCGATCAGCACGCGCTTGCCGGAGCCGTCGCGGACGGTGATCGTGGGCATGGCGGTCGGGTCTCGTGCGCGGGATCGGCGTGGCTCGGTCGGCGGCGGCGGGCGGCCGGCCGCGGATTCTTACAGATGGGCGCGCGGAGCGCCACCGGCAGGGCCGGCGGCCGCCGGGCTAGACTGGCAAGGCCGTGGACGACCCCCGACTCGAAGCGATCGCCGGCGCCCTCGCCGCCCATCCGCCGCGCCGCCACGCGCGCGCGCCCGGCTTGCTCGAGGCGGCGGTGACCCTGGTGCTGCGCGCGGCCGACGACCTCGAGCTGCTGCTGATCGAGCGCACCGAGCGCTCCGACGACCCGTGGTCGGGGCACGTCGCGCTCCCCGGCGGCCGCCGCGACCCCGGCGACCCCGACCTGCTGGCGACCGCGTTCCGCGAGACCGAAGAGGAGGTCGGCGTCGCGCTCGATCCCGCGACCCAGCTCCTCGGCGAGCTGGACGAGGTCCAGCCCGGGAGCCGGCGGCTGCCGCCGCTGGTGATCACGCCGTTCGTCGCCGCGGTCGGGGCCGACCAGCGGCTCGCCCCCGACCCGGTCGAGGTCGCGGCGGCGGTGTGGGTGCCGCTCGGCGCGCTGCGCGACGGCGCCGCGGCGAGCGAGGTGGTGGTGCCGGTCGAGGGCACCCGCGTCGCCTTCCCCGCGCTGCGCTACGGCGACTACCGGGTGTGGGGGCTCACCCACCGGATCCTGACCCGCTTCCTGGAGCTGGCACCGTAGGCCGCACGGTGGCAGAAGGACTACGCGCGGCCTAAAGCCGCGTGTGCGGGGCCGAAGGCCCCGGACTCGGGGGAGGGGCCCCCGCAAAACCGCGCTTTTGCGGGGAGGGGGGCTGGAACAGCCCCCCGGAAAAAGACCAGGCGGTCACTCGCTTTCCAGGGTGACCGCCGTCCCGTAGGCGAGCAGCTCGGCGGCGCCGCTGGCGACCATCGAGGTCGAGAAGCGGACCTCGACCACGGCGTCGGCGCCCAGCGACTCGGCGTCCTCGACCAGGCGGTCGATCGCCTGCTCGCGCGACTCGGCCAGGAGCTTGGTGTATTCCGGCACCTCGCCGCCGACAAGGTTGCGCAGCGCAGCCATGATGTCGCGGCCGAGGTGACGGGCGCGGACGGTGTTGCCGCGCGCGAGGCCGAGGGTGCGCGCGATGCGTTTGCCGGCGACCTCCGAGGTGGTGGTGACGATCACTTCTCGACCCTCCGGTAGCGGTCCCCGGGGAGCGCCCGCAGGCGGTCGACCAGGGCCGAGCAGAAGAGCAGCGCCGCGCCGCTGGCGCCGCCGAAGACGAACAGCTTGACCAGCAGGCTGTGCTGGCCGGTCGCGACCTCCCAGGCGGCGAAACCGGCGACGGCGAGGATCCAGGCGATGACGATCAGCCAGCCGCTGCCGCGCAGCGCGAAGGAGAACCCGCCGCGCGGGCGCTCGTCCCACTGGTCGTCCGGGGGGAGCGGGAACTCGGTGGTCATCGCGGTCTCCCTCAGCGCCGCCAGCTCCGCGAGCAGGGTGCGGCAGGCGGCGCAGTCCTCGAGGTGCACCCGCACCCGCTGCTCCTCGCCCTGGGTCAGCGCCCGGTCGAGGTAGCCGGAGAGCAGCTCCTCGGGGAAGCGGCGGCCGCAGGGCGCCGGCGGCGGGCTCTCGGGGCGGTCACTCATGGGCGCTCCAGCGGCGGCGCAACGGCGGCGAGGCCGAACCCGGCGGCGGCGGCCAGCCCGCGCTCGCGCTCGACCGCGGCGCGGGC
>CAZNIX010000385.1:0-4868 GCA_964573125.1 uncultured Thermoanaerobaculia bacterium | reverse complement strand
GTAGTCGGGCAGCAGGTCGGCGGGCGCCGGCTCGGCCGGCGGCTCGGCCGGCGCCGTCTCGGCCGGGGGCGCGTCGGCGGCCGGCGGGTCGGCCGGCAACCCACCGGCGGGTTCGGCCGGCGCCGCGCCCGCGGCCGGCACCACCATCAATCGGCCCGGGCTCGGGTCGTGGCCGTCGATGCCCGCGATCAGCGCCAGGTGGGAGCCGTCCGGGCTCCACGCCACTGTGCCGAGCTTGCCCGGGTTCTCGATCCGGCCGGCGACCGCGCCGGTCTCGGGGTCGACCAGCCGTACCCGGCGGCTCATGTAGCGGTCGTCGATCAGCGGCGTCGGCGCCAGCGCCACCGCCAGGAGGTCGCCGGCCGGACTCCAGTGCAGCTCGGAGGCCGAGCCTTCGAGGCCGAGGTCGCGCGGCGTCCCGGCCTCGCCGTCCGCACCGATCTCGGCCACCCAGGCCTTGACCGGGCGCAGCTCCTCCTCGTAGACACGGGCGTCGAAGCCCTTCTCCTTGCGCTCCTTCCTCTCCTCCGGCTCCGCCTCGGCGGCGAGCACGGCGACCCGGCGGCCGTCGGGGCTGAAGTCGTACTCCTCGATGCCGTCGCCGTGGGCGAGGACGCGCCGCGCCTCGCCGCCGGCGACCGGGATGACGTAGAGCGCGGTCGTCTCGTCGTCGCCGCGCTTGGCCAGGAACGCGATGCCGGCGCCGTCCGGAGTCCAGCGCACGGCGTTGACCGCGACCTGGCCCGCGACGTACGGCCGGCTCGCGCCGCCGGCGACGGCCAGCACGTGCAGCTCGCGCCAGGCCGGGCCGTCCTCGTCCGCGAACGGGTCGCGGGGCACGGCGACGGTGTAGGCGACGTGCGCGCCGTCGGGCGCGGCCGCGGCGCTGCGCACCGAGCGCAGGCGCGCGACGTCCCAGGGGGTGAGGCCGCCGGCGGCCGGCGCCGGCGCCAGCAGCGTGACCAGGATCGGGGCCAGGAGCAGGGCCGCCCGCGGCGCGGGCAGGGCTCGGGGGCGGGTCGCGGGGATCATCGGCAGGACCTCCTGTCGCTCGCGCGCGCTCGGTTGCGGTCGTTCGCTGGTGAACGCCGGATTCTACCGGAGCGCCCGCTGCGCGCCGGGAGGAGCGCCCAGGGGCCGAGCAGGTTGTGCCGTGGCCCGCCGGTCCGGCCCCGCGCCCGAAGGGCGCGCGGCGGCGCGCCGCGCCGCCGAGACAGGGGAGGGGACCCGCGCGCTTCACGCGCGCGGGGAGGGGGGCGCAGCCCCCCTCGAAGAACTCAGATCGCGCCGGTTCCGCGCCGCGCGAGCCAAGAATAGAGCGCCGGCAGTACGAGCAGGGTGAAGAGCATCGAGGTCACCAGGCCGCCGATGACGACGATCGCGAGCGGGCGCTCGAGCTCCGAGCCGCCGAAGCCGAAGAGCATCGGCAGGAGGCCGAGGATCGCGGCGCCGGCGGTCATCAGCTTCGGCCGCACGCGGCCGACCGCGGCCGCGGTCACGGCGTCGAGCAGGGGGAGCCCGGCGCGCCGCCGCTCGCGGATCTGGACGATCAGGACCAGGCTGTTCTGGACCGCGATGCCGAGCAGCCCCATGGCGCCGACGATCGAGCTGGCGTTCCAGGTCTCGCCCGCCCAGGCGAGGGCGAGCAGGCCGCCGGCGAGCGCGGTCGGCAGCGTGAGCACGACCGCGGCGACGTCGCGCGCGCGGCCGAGCACCGCGGCGAGCAGCGCGACGACCAGCACCAGCGCGACCGCCGAGGCGACGGCGAGCCGCCGGCGGGTCTCGCGCGCCTCCTCGATCCTTCCGGCGAGCCCGAACGTGGTGCCCGCCGGCAGCTCGGCGGCGGCGAGCGCCTCCTCGATCCGCCGCGCCGTGCCCTCGAGGTCGCGCGCGACGCGCACCTGGAAGCCGAGCCGCCGCTGGCCGTCGCGGCGGCGGATCATCGAGGGCGTCGCCGCCTCCGCGACCGCGGCGACCTGGCCCAGCTCGACGACCTTCCCCTCCTCGACCACCAGCGGCAGGCGCTTGAGCGTCTCGGCGGTCAGCCGGCCGTCGGCGGGGAAGCGCAGCGCGCGCTCGATCCTCTGCGGCCCTTCGAAGCGCGGCGGCAGCGCCACCCCCTGGAGCGCCGCGCGCACGGTCTGGAGGAGCTGGGCGCGCGGCACGTCGAGCCGGCGCAGGGCGTCGTCGTCCGGCGTCACCCGCCAGGCCGGCAGCGGCCGCCCGGTGTCGGGGTTGACCGAGGCGACGCCGGGCACCGCCGCGAGCGCGGCCTGGATCCCCGCCTGATCCGCGGCGAGCGTCTCGAGCGCGGGATGAAACAGCTCGACGAGGACGTCCGCCGGGGTGCCGCCGATCCCCTCGGAGATGCGCATGTTCATCGGCGTCGTGATCTCGACCCCGAACGGCAGGCCGCGCGCGATCGCCGCGAGCGCGGCCTCGACCGCGGCCGGGTCGACGCCGTCGTCGAGGATCACCAGCACGTCCGAGAGGTAGTGCGGCATCGGGTCCTCGGTCAGCTCGCCGCGGCCGGTGCGCCGGTAGTGGGCGCGCACGCCGGGCACCCGGTCGAGCGCCGCCTCGAGCCGGCGGTTCGCGGCGTCGACGGCGGCCAGGCTGAGGTCGGAGGGGAGCAGCGTCTGGACCATGATCGCGCCCTCGTCGAGCGCGGGGAGGAAGTCGGTGTCGAGCCGCGCGGCGGCCGCGATCCCGAGCGCCGAGAGCGCCGCCGCGGCGACGAGCACCGCCGCCCGCCGGCGCAGCGCGACGGCGAGCAGCGGGCGGTAGAGCCGTTTGGCGAGACGGACGATCGGCGGCTCGTCGAGGTTCGCCCCCGCCGGCAGCCAGCGCACGACGAGCACCGGCATGAGGGTGAAGGTGAGGGCGAGCGAGAGCGCGAGGGCGAACGCGACCGCCAGCGCCAGCGGCGCGTAGAGCCGGCCGGCGATCCCGCCGAGGGCGAGCAGCGGCAGGAACACGGTGAGCACGACCAGCACGGCGACCGCGATCGGTGCCGCGACCTCGGCGGCGGCGACCGCGGCGACCGCCCGCCGCGCCGCGCCGGCGCCCGCCTCGCGCAGGCGGTGGAGGAGGTTCTCGACCAGGATCACCCCGGCGTCGACGAGCAGGCCGATCGCGATCGCGAGCCCGCCCAAGGTCATCGCGTTGAGCCCCTCGCCGAGGAAGTAGAGCGGCACCGCCGCGCCGAGGGTGGCGAGCGGCACGAGCAGCACGACGATCGCCGCCGGGCGCACGCTCCCGAGCAGGACGAGCAGCACCGCCGCCACCAGCACGGCGCCGACGACCAGCGCCCGCGCCACCCCGCCGAGGGCGTGCTCGACCAGCCGCCCCTGGTCGTAGAAGAGATCGAGCGCCATCCCCGGTGCGAGCGTCCGGCGCAGCTCGGGCAGCGCCGCGCGCACCCGCCGCGCGGTCGCCAGCGTCTCCGCGGCCGGCTGCTTGACCACCCGCAGCGACACCGCCTCGAAGCCCTGGAAGCGCGCCAGCCCCATGCGCAGCTCGGGCGCCTCGCGCACCTCGGCGATGTCGCCGAGCGCGACCAGGCCGAACGCGGTGTGGACGGGGAGCCGGCGCACCGCCTCCGGGGTCGCGGCGAGCGTCCCGAGCGTGACGTACCAGAGCTTGTCCTGGATCTCGAGCACGCCGGCCGAAGCGTCGAGCTCGCTCCCCTCGAGCGCGTCGAGGATCTGGTCGAGCGAGACGCCGGCGACGCGCAGCGCCTCGGGCGAGACGCTGATCTGGAGCTGGCGCACCTCGCCGCCGAGCACCTCGACGCGCGCCACGCCGTCGACCGACTGGAGCCGCGGCACCAGCACCCGCGCCGCGTGGTCGCGCAGCGCCATCGGGTCGACCGCCGGGCCCTGGAGCACCAGCTCCTGGATCTCCTGGAGGCGCCCCGAGGCGCTGGTCAGAAGCGGCGGCGAGGTCCCCTGCGGGAACTCGCCGACCACCGCGGTCACCCGCTCGGCGACGAGCTGGCGCGAGCGCCACCAGCCGACCGAGTCGTCGAACGCGACGATCACCTGCACCACCCCCGGCTGGACGACGCTGGTCACCCGCCGCACCCCGGGCATGCCGGCGAGCGCCAGCTCGACCGGCTGCGCCACGGTCAGCTCCAGCTCGGCGGCCGAGCGGCCGGGGTTCTGGAGCAGGAGCTGGACGGTCGGCAGCGCGAGGTCGGGGAAGAGGTCGCGCGGCAGGGCGAGGAACGCGGCCGGCCCGGCCGCGGCGAGCAGCAGCGCGCCGGCGAGGACGCGGCCGGGCCGCGCGAGCACGGCGCGGAACCAGCGCTCGGCGCGGCCCCGAGGCTCGCCGTCGGCTCGGCCGGCGGCAGGACCGTCGGGGCGGTCGTCAGGTCGGCCGGCGGCGGCGCCGGCGGGCGCGGGCGTCTCAGTGCTCATGGCGTTCCCCGCCGCCCGAGAGCTGGAGGTGGAGCGACTTGAGCAGGTAGGCGCCCTGGTGGGCGACCTCCTCGCCCGGCGCCACGCCCTCGAGCACCATGACGTCGCCGCCCAGCTCGGCGCCCCGGCGCACCGGCCGGAACACCGCCTCGCCGCCGTCGCGCACGAACACCCCCCAGTCGCCCTCGACCCGCTGCACCGCCTGCTGGGGGAGGACGACCGCGGTCGCGAGCGGCACCCGCACCTCGACCGGCGTCCCCGGGAGAAGCGGCTCGCCGCCGACCAGGCGCAGCCGCCAGGAGAGGCGCCGGGTCTCGGGCGAGAGCGCCGCCGGCACCCCCTCGACGCGCGCCGTCCAGCGGCGGCCGTCGGCGCGGCGGACCTCGGTCTCCGCGCCCGGCGCCCACGCCTGCGGCCCGGGCAGCGGCAGCTCGACGCGCACGCGGC
>CAZNIX010000384.1:0-4893 GCA_964573125.1 uncultured Thermoanaerobaculia bacterium | reverse complement strand
CCGCCTGGCTGGCGGCGGCCGCCGCGCTCGCCGCGGTCGTCCTCGCCTCCTGGTCGCTCGCGCGCCAGGGGGCGCTGGTCGGCGAGCTGGAGCGCGCCGGCGCCGAGCGCCGGCGCCTTCTCGCCGAGCAGGAATCGCTGCGCTCCGATCTCGAGCGCGCCCGCGCCCGCCTGACCGAGCTGGCCGCCACCCTCGAGCTGGTCGGCTCCCCCGACACCCGCCGCATCGCCCTCGCCGGCCTCGGCTCCGCCGCCGGCGCCACCGCCACCGCCCTCGTCGACCCCCACCGCGGCCTCGCCCACTTCTCCGCCCACGGCCTGCCCACCCCGCCCCCCGGCCGCACCTACCAGCTCTGGATCATCACCGCGGCGACGGGACCGGTCTCGGCGGGGATCTTCGACGTCGACGAGCGGGGGCGGGGCGACCTGGAGGTCGCCGACGTGCCGGCGCTGGAACGGGTAGTCGCCTGGGCGGTCACCGTGGAGCCGGCGGGAGGGGTGCCGCAGCCCACCGGCGAGATGGTGCTCAAGAGCTGATCCCCGCCGGGTGCTAGAGTCGGCGGGAACCCGCCGCCAGCTCCGTGCCCGCCGTGTCCACTCTCCTCGCAACGCTCGCGGACCGTGCCCGGCAAGCCTCGGCTTCGATCGTGCTCGCCGAGGGGGAGGACCCTCGGGCGGTGGCGGCGGCGGAGCTGGCGGCCACGGAGGGGATCGCGCGGCCCGTCCTGATCGGCCGGCGGGAGGAGGTGGCGGCGGCGGCGCGGGCGGCGGGGGTGGCGGTCACCGCGCCGGCCCTCTGGCCGGAGGACGATCCGGAGCTGCCGGCGCTGACCGAGCGGCTCGCCGAGCGGCTCGCCGAGCGGCGGATCCCGCGCGAGCGGATCGCGGCGATGGCGCGCGAGCCGCTCTACTACGCGGCGCTCCTGGTCGCCGCCGGGCGCGCCGGGGGCGCCGTGATGGGCGCGGTGGCGACCACCGCCGAGACCGTGCGCGCGGCGCTGCGCTCAATCGGGCCGCGGCCGGGGCTGGCGACGGTCTCGTCGTGCTTCCTGATGGTGCTCCCCGACGGGGTGCTGCCGGAGGGGCGCGGCCTGATCTACAGCGACTGCGGGGTGATCCCCGACCCCGGCCCCGCCGAGCTGGCCGACATCGCCGAGGGCGCGGCGGAGAGCTGCCGGGCGCTGCTCGGCGAGGAGCCGCGGGTGGCGCTGCTGTCGTTTTCGACCAAGGGGAGCGCCGCCCATCCGCGGGTCGAGAAGATCCGCCGGGCGCTCGCGGAGCTCGAGCGGCGCGGGGTCGGCTTCGCGGTCGACGGCGAGCTCCAGGCCGACGCCGCGCTGGTGCCCGAGGTCGCGGCGCGCAAGGCGCCCGGGAGCGCGGTCGCCGGGCGCGCCAACGTGCTCGTCTTCCCCGATCTCGACGCCGGCAACATCGCCTACAAGCTGACCGAGCGGCTGGCCGGCGCGCGCGCGATCGGGCCGCTGCTCCAGGGGCTGGCGCGGCCGGTCAACGACCTCTCCCGCGGCTGCACGGTGCGGGATATCGTCGACGTGATGGCGGTGACCGCCGTCGCCGCCGGGCGCGTCGCGGCCGGCGCGTCGGCGGCGCCGACCTCGGCGGCCGAGGAGGTACGGCGATGAGGATGCGGCGATGAGGGCGCGGCGATGAAGGTGCTGGTCGTCGGCGGCGGCGGGCGCGAGCACGCCCTGTGCTGGAAGCTCCGCCGGAGCGCCGAGGTCGAGGAGCTGTTCTGCGCGCCGGGCAACCCGGGGATCGCCGCGATCGCCGACCGGGTGCCGATCGCCGCCGACGAGATCCACGAGCTGGCCGAGTTCGCCGACGAGCTGCACGTCGACCTCACCGTGGTCGGACCCGAGCTGCCGCTCACGCTCGGCCTCGCCGACGAGTTCCGGCGCCGGGGTCTCGCGGTCTTCGGCCCCTCGGCGCGGGCCGCGGAGATCGAGGGGAGCAAGGTCTTCGCCAAGCAGTTCATGGAGCGCCACGGCATCCCGACCGCGAAGGCCGAGATCGTCCACGACGCCGCCGAGGGGCGCGCCGCAGCCAAGCGCTTCGGCTTCCCGGTGGTGGTCAAGGCCGACGGCCTGGCCGCGGGCAAGGGGGTGATGATCGCCGGCGACCGCCAGGAGCTGGACGAAACGCTCGCGGTGGTGTTCGAGGAGCGGCGCTTCGGCGCCAGCGGCGACCGCGCGCTGATCGAGGAGCACCTGGTGGGCGAGGAGGTGACGTTCCTCGCGCTCGCCGACGGCGAGCGCCTCTTGCCGCTCGCGACGAGCAAGGACTACAAGCGGGTCGGCGACGGCGACACCGGCCCCAACACCGGCGGCATGGGCTGCCACAGCCCGTCCGGGGTGGTGAGCACGGCCGAGGCGGGGGCGATCCTCGACGGCGTGCTGCGGCCGGCGGTCGCCGGGCTCGCCGCGGAGGGGCGCCCCTACGTCGGCTTCCTCTACGCCGGCCTGATGCTCACCGCCGACGGCCCGCGCGTGCTCGAGTTCAACGCCCGGCTCGGCGATCCCGAGGCGCAGGCCGTGCTGCTGCGCCTCGAGGACGACCTGGCGCCGCTGCTCGCCGCGGGCGCCGCGGGGGAATTTCCCACCCGCCGGCTCGCCTTCCGTAAAGAAACGGCCGCCTGCGTCGTCCTCGCCAACCAGGGCTATCCCGGCAAACCGGTCTCGGCGGGCGAGGCGATCGAAGGGCTCGACGCGGCGGCGCGCCTGGAAGGGGTGGAGATCTTCCACGCCGGCACCGCCGAGCGGGACGGCCGGATCGTGGCCGCCGGCGGCCGGGTGCTCGGCGTCTGCGCCCTCGGACCGCGGCTGGTCGACGCGTTGCGGCGCGCCTACGCCGCGGCCGCCGAGATCCAGTGGCCGAGCAAGCTCATGCGGCGCGACATCGGGCGCCGGGTGCTCGAGCGCGAGGCCGAGGGACCGGGGTCCGAGACGCACTGATCGGCTCCACGAAAGGCGCATTGACAGCCGGGGAGACGGCTGCCATACTAGCTATGATTCTGTGTTTCGGCAATTACGCCCGGGTTTCGAGCGCGCCGCGCCGCCGCGCCGGGAACGCCCTCCGCTCCCGCGCCGGTACGGGACGTGCATCCGCCCGGGCGGGCAACGGGGCGACGAAGAGAGCACGACGATGAGCGGATGCCAGGGCTGCGCGTTCACCGGGATGTCGACGGCGGTCGAGGACACCTTCGTCGGCGTCCGCTTCGGCGAGGAGACCAACCTGACGCTGTGCGGCACCGGCGGGCGCCTGTTCGCCAAGGGGGAGACGGTGGTCGTCGAGCTCGAGCAGGGCCCGGCCTTCGGCGTGGTCGAGAAATCGCCGATGCCGGTGTTCAAGCCGTGCCAGAAGTCGAGCGCGCGCGCGATCCTGCGCCACGCTACCGGCGACGACGCCACCGATTTCGACCGCCAGCGGATGAACGAGGTCCAGGCCAAGCGCTACTGCCAGGAGCAGGCGCGCGAGCTGGGGCTGGAGATGAAGATCTCGCGCGTCGACTTCGCGCTCGACGGCAAGCGGGCGACCTTCTACTTCACCGCCGGCGGGCGGGTCGACTTCCGCCAGCTCGTGCGCAAGCTCGCCAAGCGCTTCTCGGCGCGAGTCAAGATGGTGCAGGTCGGCGCGCGCGACGAGGCGGGGCTGCTGGGCGGCATCGGCGTGTGCGGCCGCACGCTGTGCTGCTCGACCTGGCTCAAGGACTTCCGGCCGATCTCGATCTCGATGGCGAAGCGGCAGAACCTGAGCCTCAACCCGTCGAAGATCTCCGGCCAGTGCGGCCGGCTGCTGTGCTGTCTCGCCTACGAAGACCACGGCTACAGGAAGACGGCCGCCGCCGGCCGCGAACAGGCCTCGGCCTGACGGTGACGAGGACCGGGTGACGCCATGGCCAACCGCAAGCTGATCCGCCCCGATCTCCAGGAGCTCAAGCGCGACCTCGCCGGCCGCGGCGTGCGGCGCAAGCAGACGCCGCCCGAGCAGACCAACGCCGAGGAGTTCTACTACCTCAAGCAGATGGCGGCGAAGACGCCGATGGTGGTCGTGCTGCGCGACGGCGAGGAGCTGCGCGGCTGGATCGAGTGGTACGACAAAGGAGCGATCAAGCTCAACCGCCACGGCGAGCCCAACCTGCTGCTGCCCAAGCACTCGATCCGCTACATGTTCAAGGAAGAGGAGCTGCGCCGCGGCCGCCGCCGCCGGGCCGCCCAGGAGGGCCGCCGCCCCACGTTCGAGGACGCCGCCGCCGCCAACGGCCCCGAGGGCACCACCGACGGCGGCGACGCCTGACCCCCGCGCGGTGAGCCGCCCGCTGATCGCCCTCACCCAGGGCGACCCCGCCGGCATCGGGCCGGAGATCCTGCTCAAGGTGAGCCGCCCGCTGATCGCCCTCACCCAGGGCGACCCCGCCGGCATCGGACCGGAGACCTGCTCAACGTGAGCCGACCGCTGATCGCCCTCACTCAGGGCGACCCCGCCGGCATCGGACCGGAGATCCTGCTCAAGCTGCTGGCCCCCGTCGCGAGCGCGACGTCCGGGCGCAGCGATGGCTGGGCCGACATCGTGCCCGGCCCGCCGCCGAGCGGGATCGGGCAGACCTGGATCCCGCTGCTCATCGCCGAGCGCGCCGCCCTCGAGCCGCTGCGCCCGGTGCTCCGTGGCTTCCCCTGGGACCGCCTGGCCTGGCTCGACGCGCCGCCGGCGCGCGGCGGGGTGGAAGAGCTGGCGGCCGCTGGCACCGCTCCGATGCGAGCCCGGGCCGAAGAACTTGCGGCCGCCGGTGCGGTGCCGGCGCTCGATCCGGTCGGCGAGCGCCGGACCGTGCGTTTCGGCGAGCCCGGCCCCGCCGACGCCGCCGGCGCCCTGGCGGCGC
>CAZNIX010000383.1:0-4935 GCA_964573125.1 uncultured Thermoanaerobaculia bacterium | reverse complement strand
CGCGCTCGCGACCGCCGCCGACCTGCTCGCCGCCGGCGGCCGCACGCTCAACGCGCCGGCGGTGGCGATCGCCGAGGGCCCGGCGGAGAGCGGCACGGTCGGGGAGGACGGCGCCGCGCGCCCGGCGCTCGCCGGACCGCCGGTGCAGCAGCTCGAGAGCCTGGTGCGCGAGGCCGGGCCGGGGGACATCGTGCTCGACCGCCGGGTCCACGACGAGGTGGCCGAGGACTTCGCCCGCTGCGGCCTCGGGCTGGTCGAGCGCCGCGGCGTCGTCACCCCGCAGCCGCTCTACCTGGTGCGCCCGGACGAGGCGGCGCGGGTGACCGCGGACTTGACCGCGCCGACCCCGGCGACCGGCCCCGCCGGCGTCCGGCGCGGCGACCGCGAGACCCTGTCGCAGATCCGCCCGGGGGCGGTCGTCGGCGGCCGCTTCGAGATCCTCGCGCTGCTCGGCATGGGCGGCATGGGCATGGTGTTCAAGGCGCGCGACCGCGAGCTCGACGACTTGGTCGCGCTCAAGATGCTGCGCGCCGACCGCGGCGTCGGCGCCGAGGAGGTCGAGCGGCTCAAGGAGGAGCTGAAGCTCGCGCGCCGGATCACCCACCCCAACGTGCTGCGCACCTACGACCTCGGCATGGTCGACGGCATGCCGTTCATCTCGATGGAGTACGTGCGCGGGGTGACCCTGCGCTACCTGCTCGACCAGACCGACCGCCTGCCGTACTCGGCCGGCTTGCGCCTGTCGCGCCAGCTCTGCCATGGCCTCGCGGCGGCGCACGCGGTGGGCATCGTCCACCGCGACATCAAGCCCGAGAACCTGATCCTCGAGCCCAACGGCAACGCCAAGCTGATGGACTTCGGCATCGCCCGCATGCTGCGCCGCCCCGACCCCGACCGCACCCCCGAGGGGATGGTCGTCGGCACCCCGCACTACCTCGCGCCCGAGCAGCTCCGCGGCGACGAGGCGACCCCGCGCTCGGACATCTACTCGGCCGGGGTGGTGCTCTACGAGCTGTTCACCGGCGAGCTGCCGTTCCGCGCCACGACCGCCCGCGAGGCGGTGATGGCGGCGATCGAGCAGGAGCCGACCCCGCCCTCCACGCACTGGCCGGAGATCCCGCCCGACCTCGAGCAGGCGCTTCTGACCTGCCTGGCCAAGGACCCCGAGCGGCGCTTCGCCGGCGCCCCCGACCTCCTCCGGCGCCTCGACGCGCTGCGGGCGTAGCGGGGCAGCGAGGGCCGGGCCGCCGTGATCCGACTCCGCGCCGTGCGCGCCCTGCTGGTCGAGGAGGTCGCCGGGCTGCGCCGGCCGCGAGCGGAGGAGCCGGCGGGGGAGGGGGACGGCGGGGAGGCCGAGCAGGAGACGGGGGCGCGCGAGAGCCGTGAGCTGGCGCGGGCGCGGCGGCGCGCGCTGGTCGTCTCCCTCCTGTGCGCCGCCGCGGTGATCGCGCTCTTCGCCCTGCGCGAGCCGGGACGCCCGTGGCTCGTGCTCGGCCGCAGCGAGGAGGGGGCGTTCACCGCCGGCGTGCTGCTGGTCGCCGCCTACGCCGGCTTCCGCCTCGCCCAGTACCTCCACCTGCGGACGGTCGCGCGCGTGCACCGGGAGCTGCTCGAGCGCGAGCGGTGAGAGCCCGAGGCCGGGCCGCGGTATCGTTCCTGCATGGCGCGAACCGCCGAGGTGAGCCGATGACCCCACCGCTTTTCCGCCCGCTCGCGGCCCCGACCCTCGCCCTGGCGGGGGCCCTCGTCCTGCTGGCGCCGGCCTGCGCCACCAACCCGGCGACCGGCCAGCGCCAGCTCTCCCTGATCGGCGAGCAGCAGGAGATCGCGATGGGGCGCGAGGCCGACCGGCAGATCGTCGCCCAGCTCGGCCTCTACCCCGACGAGGCGGTCCAGCGCTACGTCGAGCGCGTCGGCCGGGAGCTGGCCGCGGCCTCCGAGCGCCCCGGCCTGCCGTGGACGTTCCGCGTCGTCGACGACCCGATCGTCAACGCGTTCGCCCTCCCCGGCGGCTTCATCTACGTCACCCGCGGCATCCTCACGCACTTGGACAGCGAGGCCCAGCTCGCCTCCGTCCTCGGCCACGAGATCGGCCACGTCACCGGCCGCCACAGCGTCGAGCGCATCAGCAAGGCGCAGCTCGCCCAGGTCGGGCTCGGCGTCGGCGCCATCCTCCAGCCCGAGGTCGCGAACTACGCCGACCTCGCGCAGACCGGGCTCTCGCTCCTGTTCCTCAAGTACTCCCGCGACGACGAGCGCGAGGCCGACTCGCTCGGCATGCGCTACATGCTGCGCGAGGGCTACGCCGCGGCCGAGATGCCGGAGGTCTTCGCCCTGCTCGACCGGGTGAGCGCGGCCGCCGGCGGCGGGCGCATCCCGGGGTGGCTCGCCACCCACCCGGCGCCGGAGAACCGCCGCGAGCGGATCGCCGCCGAGGTCGCGGCGACCGGCGCGGCCGCCGGCGGCACCGTTCGCGCCGCCGAGTACCTGGCCGCGATCGACGGCATGGTGTTCGGCGACGACCCGCGCCAGGGCTTCTTCGAGGGCACCGCGTTCTACCACCCCGAGCTGGCGTTCCGGCTCCGCCTCCCGGACGGCTGGCAGACCCAGAACACCCGCCAGGCGGTGGCCGCGCTCGCGCCCGAGCGCGACGCCGTCGCCGTCCTGACGCTCGCGGAGGGCGACTCGCCGCGCGCCGCCGCGCAGCAGTTCTTCGACCAGCAGGGCCTGACCCGGGGCAACGCGTTCAGCGGCGGCTTCGGCGGCCTGCCGGCGGAGGCCAGCTTCTTCGCCGCCGCGCGCGCCGAGGGCGAGGACCTGACCGGCGTCGCCGCGTTCGTCGCCCACGGCGGCCGGGTCTTCCGCCTGCTCGGCTACGCCGCGGCGAGCGACTTTCGGCGCTACCAGTCCGCGCTCGAGGCGGCCGCGGCGAGCTTCGCCCCGCTCACCGACAGGGCCAAGCTCAACGTCCAGCCGAGGCGGATCGAGATCGTCATCCTCCCCGGCGCGATGACCCTCGAGGCGTTCGCGCGCCGCTACCGCTCGACGGTCGAGATCGCGACCCTGGCGCTGATCAACCAGGTCGAGGCCGGCGCCACGCTCCCCGCCGGCGCGCGCGTCAAGCGGGTGGTCGGCGGCCCTTGAGCGAGGCCTTCTCCCGAACCCGCCCGAGCCGGGTGCCGCTCAGCGAGGCGCCGTGCTGCGAGGCGCCGCGCGGCGGGGCGCCAAGGAGCGAGGTCCCTTGACCGAGCCTCCCGTGGGCGGCGTCCCCCTCGGTGCGGTCGGACCGGCGGGCCGCGAGCAGGTCGCCGCGCTGTGGGGCGACGCCGCGGCGACCGCGCGGCTGGCCGAGATCCACTGGATGGCGTCGCCGGTCGTGCGCGCCTACCTCAACCGGCGGGTCTCGGGCGACCCGCGGCTCGACTGGCTGTCCGCGCTCTGGTCGCGCTACGTGCGCGGCCGCCGGCTCTCCGTTCTCGTGCTCGGCTGCGGCGAGGGGTGGCTCGAGCGCACACTGGCCCTGCGGCCCGAGGTCGCCGCGATCGACGCCTGCGACGTCGCCGCCGGCGCGGTCGCCGCCGCCGCCGAGCGCGCCCGCGCCGAGGGGCTGGCGGGCAAGATCCGCTACCACGTCGTCGACCTCGACGCCGAGCCGCTCCCGGGCGGCCCGTGGGACGTCGCGATCGCCCACTCCGTCCTCCACCACGTCCGCGCCCTCGAGCACTGCTACGGCGAGCTGCAGCGCCGCCTCCGCCCCGGCGGCCTGCTCCTGATCAACGAGTACACGGGGCCGCGGCGCTTCCAGTTCACCGCCGAGCAGATGCGGGTGATCAACGGCTGCCTGACCCGCCTCCCCGAGCGCCTGCGCACGAGCGCGGTCACCGGCGGCCCCTACGTCCTCCGCGAGGTCCCCGACGAGGCGACGCTCGCTGCCACCGACCCCTCGGAGGCCGTGCGCTCTGACGAGGTGCTGCCGCTCCTCGAGCGCCGCTTCGAAATCCTCCAGGGGTTCGCCACCGGCGGCACGGTCCTCCACCTCCTGCTCTACGACATCGTCCAGAACTTCGACCCTGCCGACCCGCGCGAGAACCGCCTCCTCGCGCTCCTCTGCCTGCTCGAAGAGTCCCTGATCGACGCCGGCGTCCTCTGCTCCGACTTCGAGGTCGCGGTCTTCCGCAACCGCCGGCCGCGGTCGGCCGCCGGAGCCGAGGCCACGAGCCTCGCGCTCCTGCTCGACGCGGAGATCCGCGCAGCCCTGCGCCGCCGGCCGCCCGCGCCGCCGCGCGCGCTGCCGCCGGAGGCGATCCACCACGGTGGCGACGCGGACCACGCCGCCGAGCGAGCCACCCGCCTCCGCATTTACTCCCGCCCGCTGCGCGACCGGCGCCACGGCCTCTCGCTGCCGCCGGTCCGCGACGCCCTCCACACCCGCGTCACCGGCTGGCCGGGCAGCGACTGGACCACCTACGCGCTCGACAACTTCTTCCCCGGCGGCGGCCCCGGCCCGGCCCTCGTACTCGACGCCCCGGACGGCTGGCTCGCCAGCCGCCTCGCCGCCGACCCGGCGATGGGGGAGGTGGACCTGCTGGTGCCGTCGCAGGGCCGGGACGGCTGTCTCGGCTTCGAGTTCCGGGCGGCGGCGCCCGCCGCCGGCCGCCCGGCCGATCGGGAAGCCCGAGGCGCCGGCGGCTCCGAACCACCGGCCGAACGCTACGCCCGCTGCTTCACCAACGGCTGGCTCGGCCGCGCCGCCAACCGCCCCGCCGTCGTCGCCCTCCTCGCCGCCGCCCTCCGCCCCGGCGGCCTCCTGATCGGCGACGACTACACCGGCCCCGAGCACAACCGCACCACCGTCCGCGCCCTCCACCACGCCCGTGCCCTGCTCGACCTCCTCCAGCCCCCCAACGCCCCACCCGCCACCCGCCACGCGCCACC
>CAZNIX010000382.1:0-4951 GCA_964573125.1 uncultured Thermoanaerobaculia bacterium | reverse complement strand
GGGCGGCGGCGAAGCTGCCGCGCGCCGGCGGCGGGCTCGGCTGGCGCTTCGCGCTCGCGGCGCTGGCGCGGCCAGGCGCCGGGACGGTCGGCGCGGTGGTCGCGCTCGGGCTCGGCGTTCTGGTCGTGGTGTCGATGGCGCTCGTCGAGCGCCAGCTCGGCGCCGAGCTCTCGGCCGAGGTGCCGGCCGACGCGCCGACCGTGTTCGTGATCGACATCCAGCCCGACCAGTGGCCGGGCGTTCGCGCGGAGCTCGAGGCGGCCGGCGCGCGGGAGATCGACTCGGTGCCGGTGGTGATGGCGCGGCTGGCGGCGATCGACGGCCGCGCGGTCGGCGAGCTGGTCGCCGAGCGCGGCGAGCGGAAGCGAGAGCAAGACCGGGACCGGGACCGAGACCGGGACGGCGACGGGCGCTGGGCGCTCACCCGCGAGCAGCGCCTGACCTCCCTCGACGAGCTGCCGGAGGACAACCGGATCGTCGCCGGCTCCCTGTGGGGCCTCCCCGACCGGCCCGAGGTCAGCGTCGAGGAGGAGTTCGCGCGCGACCTCGGGGTCGAGGTCGGCTCGCGGATCACCTTCGACGTCCAGGGCGTGCCGCTCGAGCTGTGGGTCGGGAGCCTGCGGGCGGTGGACTGGGGGACCTTCGGCATCAACTTCTTCCTGGTCGTCGAGCCGGGCGTGCTCGACGGCGCGCCCCAGCACCGGGTCGCCGCCGCGCTGCTGCCGCCCGGCCGCGAGCAGCCGCTCCAGGACCGGCTCGCCGCCGGCTACCCCAACGTCACCGTGATCCGGCTGCGCGAGGTCCTCGACCGCATCGTCGCCGTGCTGCGGCGCATCGGTCTCGCGGTGCGCTTCCTCGGCGGCTTCACGATCGCCGCCGGCGCGGCGATCCTCGCCGGCACCGCCGCCGCCGGCGCCGCCCGCCGCGGCCGCGAGGCGGCGCTGCTCAAGACCCTCGGCCTGACCCGCGCCGGCGTCGCCGGCCTCTTCGCCGCCGAGCACGCCGCGGTCGGCGCGCTAGCCGGTCTGCTCGGCGCCACCGGCGGAGCCGCGGTCTCCTGGCTGGTGCTCACCCGCTGGATGGACCTCGGCGCCTCGGCGCGCCCGCTCGTCCTCGCGACCGCGTTCGCCGGCGCCGCCCTCCTCGCCGCCGCCGCCGGCCTCGCCGCCTCGACCCGGGCGCTGACGCGACCGCCGGTCGAGGCGCTGCGGGCCGATGGCTAGGCCGCGGGCGGCCGGTCGCCGAGGGCGTTCTGATCCCCGACCGAGCTCAGAACCCGACCGTAGCGCCGAGCCCGAGGAGCCGGGTCTCGTAGCGCCGGCTCGGCTTGGTCGAGTCGGCGTCCTCGAAGGCGTAGTAGAGGTTGACCGTGAGCCATTCGACGGTCTCGACGTCGGCCGCGAGCGTCCACTGCCGCCGGGTGTCCTCGCGCCCGAAGTTGCTCGCCGCCGGCGAGCCGATCGTGTAGTCGCGTACGCGGTGGCGGTAGCGCAGCGAGAGGTAGACCGGCGGCGCCGGGATCGAGCGCAGCTTGAGCCAGTAGTCGGTCTGGTCGTGGTCCTCGTTGGGGTCGTCGGCGTCGCGTGCGCCGAGCGTCAGGCCGAACTCGGGCGAAATCAGGTAGCCCCAGCCGCGGTAGCGCACCGCCGCGCCGGCGGCGACCAGCCGGTTGTCGCGGCCGCGGGTGACCGCGAACTCCTGCTCCTGGACCTCGCCCAGCCCGCTGAGCTGCCAGTCGCGCACCGGGCGCCACCCGTACTCGCCGGCCAGGGTCAGGGTGTCGGCGCGCTCGAACTCGTCGCCGACGTCGAAGCTCGGCCGGTCGCGCTCGTAGTCGAGGGAGACGTCCGCCTGGTGGCGCTCGCGGTCCCAGCGCAGGCCGGCGGTCGCCCCGGGGCTGTCGTCGAGGCCGCTGCCGTAGGTGGTGTAGCGCAGCCGGCCGTAGGCGTCGAGCGTTCGCTCGGCGTCGAGCGGGGCGCTCAGCCGCGCCTCGACGCGCCCGGCGTCGACCGACTCCTCGGGCGCGCCCGCGGGAGCCTGGAAGAAGTTGTCGAACGCGAGGGCGCCGAAGCGCGCCTCGAGCCGGTAGCGCTCCGGAGCGCCGGACGCCGGGAACGCCTCGGCGTCGGTCTGGGCTCCGGCGGCGGCGGGCACCGCGAGCAGGGCGGCGAGCAGGAGGATCGCGGGCGGACGGGAGCGAACGGGCTCGAATCGCATCGGGGGTCTCCTCATGGGGTGAGGCCGCCGCGTGGCGACCACGCGACCAGCCGGTCGCCGCGCAGGATCGACAGCACGCCGAGCAGGGCGGCCGCGTTGACCAGACAGAAGTAGTAGGGGACCGCGAGCGGCCGGGCGCGGCCGGCGCGCGTGCGCCGGAGCGCGAAGCCGGCCGCCCCCAGGCCGTAGAAGGCGAGCTGGAGCGCCAGCGGCAGGCGCCACGCCGGCGCGGCGAGCGCCAGCGCCAGGTTGCTCGCCAGGAGCGGCAGAAGAAAGAACGGCGCCAGGTGGCGGAACAACTTGTGCGAGAGCAGCTCGACCGAGTAGAGGCCCGAAGTCCACAGCCCGCGGCCGAGGTTGGCGAGCGCGCGCACGCTGTGGTTGGTCACCCGCACCTTGCGCCGGAACTCCTCGCGCCCCTCGGCCGGCGCCTCCTCCCAGGCCTCCGCCCGCGGCTCGAAGAGCAGGCGCCGGCCCTGGAACACCACCCGCGCCGAGATCGCGATGTCGTCGGCCTGCGCCGGGTCGGCGATCGGCACGTAGAGCGGCCGGCGGACGGCGTAGAGCGCGCCGTCGGCGGCGAACACGCTCCCGATCTCGCTCTCGCGCGCCTTCTGCCACTGGTCCCAGCGCCAGTAGAGCCCCTCGCCGCCGCCGGTGGCGTCGCCGCCGCCGCGCGGCCGCACCCGCTTGTTGCCGCACACGCCGCCGACCTCGGGATCGGCGAACGGCTCGACCAGGGCGGCGAGCGCGCCGGGCGCGAGCAGGGCGGTCGCGTCGGTGAACGCCAGGATCTCGCCCCGCGCCGCCTCGGCGCCGCGGTCGAGCGCGTGCGCCTTGCCTCGGCGCGGCAGCTCGAGCAGGCGCACGCCGCGGTCGCCGTAGGCGCGCGCGATCTCGGCGGTGCGGTCGGTCGAGCCGTCGGAGACCACCAGCACCTCGAGCCGCTCGCGCGGGTAGTCGAGCGCCAGGGTGTTGTCGAGCTTGGCCGCGATCGCCGCCTCCTCGTCGAACGCCGGGATCAGCACCGTCACCGGCGGCCGCACCGGGCCGCGGCGCACCGGCCGCGGGCGCAGCCGGGCGAGGACGAGCAGCAGCAGCGGGTAGCCGAAGTAGAGGTAGACGCAGGCGGCGAGCGAGAGCGCGAACACGGCCGCGGCGAGCGTTTGCCAGGTCATCGCGCGCCCGCCCCCGCCGGACGGCCCGCGGGCGCCGGCGCACGGTACTCGGCGAGCAGCGCCGCCGCCACCCGCTCCCAGGCCAGGCGGCCGCGCGCCGCCTCGCCGGCCCGCTTCCCGAGCTCGGCGGCGAGCGCGGGATCGGCGAGCAGCCGCGTCAAGGCCGCGCCGAGCGCCGCCGGATCGCCGGGCGGCACCACCAGACCGCCCTCGCCCACCGCCTCGGGGAGCGCTCCGGCGGCGCTCGCGACCACTGGTCGCGCGAAGGTCTGGGCGATCGCCAGCGCGCCGCTCTGGAACACCTCGCGGTAGGGGAACGCGACCGCCGCCGCCAGCTCCATCCACGCCGCGACCTCGGCGGAGGGGACGTAGCGCGGGACCCAGCGCACGGCGGTGGCGATTCCCAGCCGGCCGGCGAGGTCGCGGTGGGCGGCGAGGTCGAAGCCGGGAAGCGGGTAGCCGGCGACGACCAGCCGCGCCCGCGGATGCGCGCGCGCGACCGCCGGCCAGGCCGCGAGCAGCACGTCGATCCCCTTGTACGGCGCGAGCGTGCCGAAGAACAGCACCACCGGCTCGCCGGCCCCGAGGTCGAGGCGCCGCCTCAATGCGGCGCCGTCGAGCGTAGGGTCGCGCTGCTCGGCGAACAGCGCCTGGTTGCCGTGCGGCACCGCCGTCACCCGCTCGGGGGGGAGGCCGAAGGCGTCGAGGAACGCGCGCCGGTTGCTCTCGAAGTGGACGAACACGCGGTCGCAACGGCGGTAGGCGGCGCGATAGAGGGCGCGGGCGCGAGGCGACAAGCGGAAGCGCCCCGCCGCCCGCCCGCCGAGCGCGAACGGGCGGACGTTGTGGCAGATCGCGGCCAGGCGCAGGCCGGCCAGGCGCAGCAGGGCGACGCCGGCGGCGTCGGCCGCGAAGCGGAGGTCGCCGAGCTGCACCCAGTCCGGCCGCTCGCGGGCGAGGAACGCGGCCAGGCGCAGCCACTCGCGATACCAGCGCACGGCGCGGCCGGCGCGGCGCAGCCGGCGGGCGAGCGCGCTCGCCGGAGCGGGCTCCCCCGCCGGCTTGGAGTCCCACAGCCGCAGCAGGCGCACGACCCGAAACGGCGCCGGCAGCGCGCCCAGCTCGTCGCCGTGGGCGGTGACGAGGGTGACCTCGGCGCCGGCGGCGGCCAGCGCCCGGCAGAGCTGGAACGCATAGTGGAGCATCCCGCCGCGGGCCGCGGGCTCGACGACGGCGATCCTCACGACCGGACCCTCGGTGAACGCTCCACGCGCCCGGCCTTGGCGCGCGAAGCCGCTTCCGGCGCCGCGCGCTCCACCTTCCTCGCCACCGGCTCGGCCACTGCGATCCTCACGGCCGGACCCCCGGCAGACCCTCGACCCGTCCGGCCTCGGCGCACGCGGCCGCCTCCGGCGCCGCGCGCGCCTCCTGCCGCGCCGCCGGCTCGACTACTGCGGTCCTCACGGCCGGCTCCAGTGGGCGTTCCGCCGGCGTGCCCTCGGCGCCCGCCGCCGGGGCCGCCAAGTCGTGGCCGGCACCGCGCGCCCCCGGTCCGG
>CAZNIX010000381.1:0-4967 GCA_964573125.1 uncultured Thermoanaerobaculia bacterium | reverse complement strand
CCTCGACCGTCCACGTGCCGGGGGGCACGAGCGAGATCAGGACCAGGGTGGCATGCGGGAGGAGCAGGAGCGCGGCGAGCCCCCAGCCGGCGGCGGCCGCCGCCACTCGACCGCCGCGGCCGGCGACACGCCGGCGCGCCGGCGCCACCCCGCGCACCGCGCCGCGAGTCACCGCCGGCGGCGACACCTTCTGCAGCACCCACAGCCCGGCGAGCGCGACCAGCGCCAGGGTCACGGTTTCGACCCGTGCCATCGCGTCCTCGCCGTTGAGCCGCGAGAAGACGATCTGGGTGGTCATCACCCGGAACCCGCCGCCGAAGATGTAGGGCGCCGAGAACGACGCCAGCGCGGTCATGAAGGTCAGGAGCGCGGCCCCCGCGAGCGCCGGCCGCAGGAGCGGCAGGACGACCCGGGCGAGCGTGCGGACACGGCCGGCGCCGAGCGACGCCGAGGCCTCGAGCAGGGCGGCGTCGAGGCGGGCGAGGCCGGCGCGGGTGAAGAGATAGAAGTACACGTACATCGAGTACGCATGGACGAGCAGGATGGCCCCGGCGCCGCCGAGCCGCCAGGGCGGCTCCTCGAGCGCGAACAGCGCCTGCACCGCACGCGAGACGAAACCGCTCTCGCCGTAGAGGAAGAGAAACGCGATCACCCCGACCAGCGGCGGCAGCGCCACCGGCAGCGCGATCAGCGCACCGAGCAGCCGCCGCCCCGGGAACTCGGTGCGCTCGAAGACGAAGCCGAGCGGCACCCCGACCGCCGCCGCCAGCGCCACCGAGGCGACCGAGATCCACAGGCTCCGCCAGAGCGCGAGCCACTCGTCCGAGCGGGCGGCGAAGGCCGCGTAGTGCGCGAACGTGAACCCGCCGCCGCGCGGGACGGCGAGCCCGAGCGACTGGAGGACGGTCATCAGCAGCGGGTAGCCGACCAGCCAGGCGAGGACGGCCGCGAGGGCGAGCGCGGGCCAGGCGGGGCGGCGGCGGGCGCCGACCGATGCGCTCACCGGACGATCCCTTCGTTGGCGGGGAAGATCCGCGGGCGCAGGCCGCCGTCGCCGGGGGCGACGGCGACCGCGTCGCCCTGAATTGCGGTGCTGGCGCGCACCAGCACCTCGACCTCAGGTGCGCTGGGCAGCTCCAACCGCACAGTGGCATAGGTCACGACGCCGGTGAACCGGCGCTCGACGACCCGGCCGGCGATCGCGTTCGGCTCGCCCGGCGCGGCCAGGCGCAGGCTCTCGGGGCGCGCCACCAACTCGGCCGGAGCGCCGGGCGCGAGGCTCTCCTCCTCCCCGGGCACCGGCTCGCCGGGCCAGAGCGGCCCGCCCGCGCCGCCGAGCCGCACCCCGGGTCCGCCGTCGCCCGCCCCGGCGAACGTCCCCGCGAGCGCGCTCGCCCGCCCGACGAAGCCGGCGACGAAGCGGGTGGCCGGGGCGGCATACAGCTCCTCGGGCGCGCCGATCTGGTCGAGCCGGCCGCGGTGGAGCACCGCCACCCGGTCGCCGAGGTCGAACGCCTCCTCCTGCTCGTGGGTGACCAGGACGGTGGTGATCCCGACCTCGCGCACCGTGCGCTTCAGCTCGCGCCGGGTGCGCTCGCGCAGCGTCGGGTCGAGGTTCGAGAGCGGCTCGTCGAGCAGCAAGAGGCGCGGCGCGGGCGCGAGCGCGCGGGCGAGCGCCACCCGCTGCTGCTGACCGCCCGAGATCTCGCCCGGCTTGCGCCCCTCGAAGCCCTCGAGATCGACCAGCTTCAGCATCGCCGCCACCCGCGCCGCGACCGCGGCGCGATCCCGGCCGCCTTCACGCCCCCGGCCAGCGAGCCCGAACGCCACGTTCTCCCCGACCGTCAGGTGCGGGAAGAGCGCGTAGTGCTGGAACACCATCCCGAACCGCCGCTTCGCCGGCGGCAGGTGCGCGACCTCGGCGCCGCCGACCCGGATCGACCCGGCGTCGGCAACCTCGAACCCGGCGAGCAGGCGCAGCAGCGTCGTCTTCCCCGACCCGCTCGGCCCGAGCAGCGCCAGCACCTCCCCATCCGCCACCGCCAGCGACAGCGCGCGGATCACCGCCAACTCGCCGAAGCGCTTCTCCAGGCGGTCGAGGACGAGGAACGGCTCGGCGGGCATGCTGCGGTGCGGCGGGGTACACGGATCGGTCAGTGGGCCGGCGGCGACGGCACCGCACAGCCGCCAAAGCGTATCCCAACGAGCGGACGGCTGCGGGGTGCGGCTCGGGCCGTGAGGGCGGGAGCACTACGGCCTCCGACCGCGGCGTCCGCGCGGCCAGTACCCTTCAAGATTGAGAACTTCAGAAGCTCAACACTCTTGGTGGTTGCGCAGCCGCACCTCGGCACGCTAGGCTGGTTGAGGGCACTCGAGTCGGACCTCGAAAAGCGCTTCCGATCCTGGCTTCGACAATCACGGGCAATCGGGCGCAGCCTGACCACGGCCTGTAGCGACAGCGACCCCTTTCATCATGGAGCGGGCGAGGCCTGAAGCCTGACGCTAGGCGCGCCGACAACGAGGGTGATCCTTGCCAATGAAGGTGAGACAGCTCATCGCTGATCTGGAGCAGGCCGGTTTCGTGAACCGTGGAGGTAAAGGCAGCCATCGCAACTTCGTCCATCCCAGCGTGACAAGGCCGGTGGTGATCTCCGGGAATCTGGGCGACGATGCGAAGCGCTATCAGGTCCGCGCGGTCGAGCTCGCCATCAAGGAGACGAAGAGATGAAAGAGAGTGCTCGCTACGTGAAGATCGTCGAGTGGTCCGAGGAGGACCAATGCTACGTAGGAAGCTCGCCGGGACTGATTTACGGCGGTTGCCACGGTGAAAACGAACGCGAAGTCTTCGACGAGCTTTGCGCAATCGTGGAGGAAGCCGTCGCCCTCTACAAGAGCGAAAACCGGCCCTTGCCTCGGCCGACGGCGGGACGGGATTTCGCGAACAAGATGCAAGACGTCGCCTGACGAGCCGCCGCCTGCCGCGCGTGCAGGTGTGATCGGCAGAGATGTTGGACGGCCGAGGATCAGCGGTGGGTTTACGGCCGGACCGTTACCCCCGCCCCCGCACCGTCCGGTCCCAGGTCGCCATCCACTCCTGGCCGTAGCGCTCGAGCAGGTCGTAGTCGACCTCGGCGGGGACGATGTCGTGGAGGACGGTGCGCGCCCAGTCGGGCAGCTCGGACTGGGGGAGGTCGTTGCGCGCCGGGAGGCGGAACGCCTTCTCGGCCGCCAGCGCGAGGGCTTCCTCGCTGCCGATCCAGTCGATGAATTCGCGCGCCGCCTCGGGGTGGGGGGCGCCGGCGACGAGGCCGATCGAGTCGACGATGATCGGCGTGCCGGAGGGCGGGAAGCGATAGTCGAGCGGGCGACCCCACTCGCGCTGCCAGAGCGCGTCGGTCAGCTCCCACACGGTCACCAGCCCCTCGCGGCGGACGAGCTTCTCGACCATCAGGACCGGGTTGAGGACGTACTCCTTGGTCCGGGCGTCGAGGCGGAGCAGCCAGTCGAAGCCGGCGCGCGTGTCGCCGGTCTCCCTGAGCGAGCGGTAGAGCACCAGGCCGAAGAACGTGCGCATCGTGCCGCTCGCCACCGGGTCGCGGATCAGGATTTCGTCGTCCCAGCGCGGGTCGAGAAGGTCGTCCCAGTCGGCGGGCGCCTCGACCGCCGGCACGGCGTCGGAGTTGAAGAGGATGACCGGCGCGGTGCGGTAGACGGCGTGGTAGCGGTCCTGGCCGTCGCTGTAGCCCGCCGGCAGGTGCGCGGCCCAGGGCGGGCGGTAGGCGGCGAGGAGGTCCTCGGCGGCGCCGCGGGCGAAGATCGTCGACGGCCCGCCGAACCAGACGTCGGCCTGCGGGTTCGCAGCCTCCGAGCGCACCCGGTCGTAGACCTCCTGCGAGCCCATGTCGAGCCAGCGCACGTCGAGCCCGGGATGGGACGCCTCGTAGGTCTCCTCGACCAGGGTCAGGAGGTCGCGGCCGTGCGGCGAGTAGAGGAGCAGGACATCGCCGCCCCCGCCGCAGCCGGCGAGCGCGGCGGCGGCCGCCGCGGCCCCGGCGAGGGCGGCTCGCTTCACCGCGCCTCCGCCGGCCGCGCCAGCGCCAGCAGGTTCGCGAACAGGCGGTAGGCGCCGGGGACGCCGGCCGGGAGCTGGCGGAAGAAGGCGAGGCCGGTGTAGACGTAGGTGCCCTCGCCCACCGGCGCGACCAGCAGCGCCCCGCGTTGCGGCTCGCCGCCGGGATCGGCCATCTCGAGCAGCGGCCGGAACGGCTCGCCCCACGAGGCCGGCATGTAGAGACCACGCTCCTGCACCCACCCGTCCCAGTCGGCGGCGCCGATCGGGTTCGGCGCGGTGAACGCCGGGTGGGCCGGCTCGAGCACGGTCACCGGCGCGTTCTCGTCGGTGACCCGGCCGTGCGGGCGGCCGATCTCGAGCGGGTAGGGGGCGTAGCCGCCGGCGACGAACGGGTACTGCTGGTACTGGACGATCACGAGCCCGCCGCGGCGGGCGTAGTCGAGCAGCCGCGGGTTGGCCTCGGCGAGGGCGGGCTCGGTCTCGTAGGCGCGCGTGCCGACGACGATGGCGTCGAAGCGCGCGAGGTCGCCGGCCGCGAGCGCCTCGGGGGTCAGGATCTCGAGCGGCACCCCGACGTCGGCGAGCGCCTCGGGAACCCGGTCGGAGGCGCCGCGGACGTAGCCGACCCGCTCGAGCGCGGGCAGCACCAGGTCGGCGGCGGTGACCCGGATCGCCGCCCGCTCCGGCCACGGCGTGGGCCGGATGTGCGGGTAGTCGATGAGCGGCACGGCGAGGTCGAGGCGGCGCTCGGCGGCCGCGCCGGCAGCGGGCCCGCCGGCACCGGCCTCCGCGGTGCCGCCCCCGCCACCGTCGGCCTCACCGAGCACGATCTCGGCCGGCACCGACCCGGCGGCGCCCCCGCCCGCTTCGGACCCGGCCGCCTCGGACCCGCCCG
>CAZNIX010000380.1:0-5014 GCA_964573125.1 uncultured Thermoanaerobaculia bacterium | reverse complement strand
CATCTTCCTCACCGAGACCGCCGAGAACCTGTCGGTCCTCGACATCAGTCTCGTGACCCTGGAGCAGTGCCCGGGGACCTCCGAGTACCGGCGCTGGATCGCGGAGGCGATCGCGGCGGCGCGCGCGGCGCTGGTCGCGGCCAGCGCGCCGGGTGCCGCCGGCCACGAGGCCGGCGCGGAGGGGAGGGCGACCGTGCCCGCCGGCGCGGCGGGAGCCGCGGCGGAGGCGGGTCGAGCAGGCGACGTTCGGGTGGCGCCAGTCGCGCCGATCCACCCTCGCGCGACTCGCGCACCCCTGGCGCGAAGCGGGCGCCGCATCGACTGGTATCGTGCCCTACCGCTCGCGGCCTCGGTCCTCCTCGCCGTCGGCCTGGCGCTCGGCGGCGGCGTCGTCGTCCAGACGCAGCGGCTCGAGCGGGCGGAGGCGGAGCGTGCCGCCGGCGAGCGCCGCCTGCGCTCCGAGATCGAGGCGCTGAGCGAGACCGGCCGGCGGCAGGCCGAGGCGTATCGCCTCGAGATCGAGCGGCTGACCGAAGAGAGGCTCGCCGCCCAGGCCGCAGCCGAGCGGCCCCAGCCGCCAACGCCGGCGCCGAGTCCGCTGGTCAACCTCCCCTTCGCCTGGCTCCGCCCCGAGAGCGACCCGACCCGCGGCGAGCCGCAGGCGATCGAGATCTCCCCCGCCGCCGGCCTGCTGGCGCTGATCCTGCCGATCGACGACCCCGGCCCCCACCGGCGCTTCCGCCTCGAGATCCTCGCCGACGCCACCGGCCGCCGCATCTGGGCCACCGACGCGCTCCCCCTGCCCGGCCTCGCCGAAACCAGCCTCGCGCTCCCGGCGGACCTCCTCCCCCCCGGCGACTACACCCTCCGCCTCTCCGGCCTCGGCGAGGGCGACCCCGCCCCGCTCGCCACCTACCGCCTGCGGGTCACCGGCGAAGCGGCGGAGCGCTGAGCGACCCTCTTCGTCGAGAACGCGCAAGGCAGCCAACGGATCCGGCCTACGGCGAACGACCGGCGCAGCCGGCCGAGGCGCTCGTGGCGCGTCGGGTGCAGCGATGGGATAGACCGCGGGCCATTACCGGTTGAGACGGGAAAGGTCGGACCAGTTATTGAGCCAAGCAGTGAAGTTTCTTGCCTCTCCTACTCTCTCGCCAAGGGCTACGCGGAGCTGATCGGCTTTCTTAAGTCCACGTGTTTCCCAGCACCGCTTCTTGTCCGTGACCCAGAGATAGGACTGAAACGAGGTTCGATTACCATGGATTCTCACGAGCCGGCGCAGAAGTTCGCGAGGTGGAACAACGACGAAGTCGACACTTCTAGCAGCGAAGCCCTGAAGGACGAACACCCAGAGGTCCGCTGTCGACCGCTGGAGCTTGGCCCGGTCCAATTTCCACCAGCCGCAGGCCCTGAGACTCGCTTGAAACTCTGGCCCCATGTGCGTAACCAGGAAATCCCTCGAAAACTTGATCTGCAGCGACTGAGTCCGACGGTTCTTTCGATCTGACACAAGCAGATCGATCCCTGTGTCACGGGTAGGAACCCAAACGTTTAGGCGAGGAAAGGCCGACTCGATATGCGAGCCCACAAGGTACTCGCCAGCGTGCATTGAGAAGAGAGGCCTCACTTCCTGTTCCTGCCCGCGGTCCAACGGCCCTTGAGGTGAGCGGCGGCGCCAGCAGGTTGCTCGACCGAGCGGTTAGCAGTCCGGGTCATGCTCGTCATCCAGGGCGCGAAGCCCGCAGCCGCCACACAAGGGAACTGTTCGCCAGTCAACCATGAAGTCAGGCCAGCCGTAGAGCTGTCCAGGCTCCAGCCTCAAACCTTGCAACCATTCGACAAAAGGACCGAAGTACGGCGCGTTGGACCTACTCCGGTGCCCTCGGGTCTGGTGACAGATTGGGAGTAGATGATCGGGGAGTCGCATTGCCCGACTGCCAAAATAGTAAAAACGGCTCGAGATCAGAACGTTCTGACCGCTCAGGTCGGTCATCTGATTTGCAGGACCGTGGACACCGGGTCGTTGAACAGGTTCACCATTAGAGAAGTCATATATGCAGTCTCCAAGGCGTTCAGAAAGATCGGCGCTATTGATATTCGGTACTCGATGGGGCCACCGCGACGGCGCAGAGCGGTCGTAGTGCGCCAGAGTGAGTACTTCATCAACATGCATGGCGTAAACGAGACGACCGCTGAGGTCCCCACTCGGGGCGTTTATTGATCCGAGCCCGGCGACCCAGTCATCGGGCGCTGCCACGCGCCGAATGCCGGGTTTGCAGATCGCCAGCGAGCACATGCCACGAAAAGGATTCGGCGCTGCGCCGTCATCAACAGGGATTGTGTAGGTGAATAGGCGTGCCATCGGACTGCCAACGGGTCACTGGACCGTCGTGTTGTTCCCACTCCTCACCACCGGCGTCCAGATCTATCCCGCCGATGGCTATCCTTGTCCACTCGCGCGCGTGTCCATGCCTGCCCACGCGGTTTCCACATCTAGCCATCGGGTCGTCCTCTCCCCGCCGCGCAGCAGGACACGATCTCGGCCCCGCAACAGGCAAGCGGTGGCCTCGACACGAAATTACGGCTTGGCTGGTGGCGGTGTCAAGCGGCGCTACCGCCGGTCCCCGAAGAGCTGGAAGCCGGCCCAGTAGTAGGGCGGGCGGGCGGCGGGGCCGGCGGCGCCGGCGGACAGCTCGGCCTGGGCGGCGCGCAGTGCCTCGGCCCGGTCGGCGCCGGCGCGCAGGTGGCGGTGGAAGCGGACCATCAGCTCGGCGGTCGCCTGGTCGGGGACCTGCCAGAGCGAGGCGACGACCGAGCGCGCGCCGGCGTAGTGGAACGCGCGCGTGAGGCCGAGCAGGCCCTCGCCCGCGAGCTCCCGGCCGAGCGCCGAGTCGCAGGCGGAGAGGACGACCAGGTCGGCCGCAAGGCGCAGCCCCTCGAAGATCTCCCAGGCCTGGAGCAGGCCGTTGTCGCCGCCCGCGGCGGGCGGGTCGGGGGCGCTCAGGGCGAGCCCCGAGTTGAGCGGGAAACGCTCGTCGAGGCAGCCGTGCGCAGCGACGTGGAGGACCGAGACTCCCCCGGCCTCCGCCTTGAGCCGCTCCTCGGTCGCCGCCTCGGCGAGGAAGACCCGGGCGCCGTCGCCCCACAGGCGGCCGATCGCCTCCGCAACCGCCGCCAACGCAGGCTCCGAGTCCGCTGGTCAACCTCTCCTTCGCCTGGCTCCGCCCCGAGGGCGACCCAGACCCGCGGCGAACCGCAGGCGATCGAGATCTCCCCCGCCGCCGGCCTGCTGGCGCTGATCCTGCCGATCGACGACCCCGGCAGCCACCAGCGCTTCCGCCTCGAGATCCTCGCCGACGCTACCGCCGCCGCATCTGGGCGACCGACGCGCTCGCCCTGACCGGCCTCGCCGAAACGAGCCTCGCCCTCCCGGCGGACCTCCTCACCCCGGGGGACTACACCCTCCGCCTCTCCGGCCTCGGCGAGAGGACGACCCCGCCCCGCTCGCCACCTACCGCCTGCGGATCGCCGGCGGAGCGGCGGAGCGCTGAGCGGCCCCCGGTCGTCGAGAACGCGGAAGGCGCGGAAGTCCTCCTCGATCTCCTGCTCGCTGACACCCTGGGCTTCGAGGAGGCGGGAAAGGTGGGCGTCCAGGGCTGAGCGGCGGCGTCAGCCGACCGCTCCAGCGGTGGTGTGGGGCGCCGATCGTCTTTGCCCCCGAGCTCGCCGGGTGTATCCCGGTGAGGCCTCCTGAATCCTCCGCATGGCTTCCGGTGGATATACCTTCTCGCCGCAGTTCGGACATGAATAGTAGTCCAGATCGGATACTCCGTACGGTTTACCCTTATAACTGCCGCTCCACGTGCCGCGGATTCTCTTGATTCGACGGCTGTTGCAGGTTGGGCAAACGGAAACGGTGAAGGCTTCTTTGCTCATGGCTAGCCTCATAGTGCTCGCTTGGAGGAAATCAGGAAGTAGAAGTGATCCTCTCCGCGCTCGCGAACAAGCTTCCCCTTGGAATAGATCATCAGTCCTTCGAGGTTCGTCGCCTGGATGACGTAGAGATACTCTCGCACTGTGCTCCGTGGGTTTCGAGAACGCAGGCGCTTGTAGATGGCAACGGCATTGAGGATGGACTCAGCGACATCGAGCTCCGTAAGCTCGTCCACCTCCATCTCCACCCGTGCCTTCTCGCTAAAGGCGTATCGCCCCGAGAGCACTGCACGCTTGATTCGGACCAGGATCTCAACCACATCCGCAGTCTACCACCTCGGGCTTCCGCTGAGCGACCCTGGCGGGTCGAGAACACGGAAGAAGGTCGCACTTCGCAGTACCGAGGAAGGCTTCAGGGTTTCGGTCCCCGGGCTTCCCGTTGTTGGTCCCAGGGTAGGACCGAAGCAGAGGCGGATCTCCTCTGGTCGGCTCGCTTCCCGGCGGAGTACATCGCCGGACCGCGCTTCAACGGCCGCGCGAAGCGCGCCCGCTCCACTGGTCTGGCTCGGCGGGGCGCCGGCGTGCTCACGCCTCGCCGTCAGAACGTGGCAACAGCGACCGCCCGTTCTTGCGCAAGCTTCTTGCTCTGGGACCGTATCCGCTCAAGCTCATGCATCGTCTCTGCGGTTATGTAGCTCTCTCCGCAATGAGGGCAGCTTATGACTGGTACGTTCTCGATCACCAGGAGGCTATCGCCCTTTCCATAGCTTCTGGTCAGATGGCGAACTCGAGCTCCTTCCTTGCCGCAGTATTCACATCGCAGTTGGGTCATAAGGTCACGCTTCCCGGAGGTATACCGTTATGATGATTCGCGGCCTCGTATCAGGCAGGCGGTGGCCTCGACACGAAGTTACGGCTTGGCTTGTACTCCTGTCAAACCGCTACCGCCGGTCGCCGAAGAGCTGGAACCCGGCCCAGTAGTAGGGCGGGCGGGCGGCGGGGCCGGCGGCGCCGGCGGCCAGCTCGGCTTGGGCGGCGCGCAGTGCCTCGGCCCGGTCGGCGCCGGCGCGCAGGTGGCGGTGGA
>CAZNIX010000379.1:0-5045 GCA_964573125.1 uncultured Thermoanaerobaculia bacterium | reverse complement strand
CGACGTCGTGGTCATCGACTCCGTGGCCGCGCTGGTGCCGCGCGCCGAGCTCGAGGGCGAGATGGGCGACTCCCACGTCGGCCTCCAGGCTCGTCTGATGTCGCAGGCGCTGCGCAAGCTGACCGCGATCGTCGCCAAGTCGCGGACGTGTCTCGTGTTCATCAACCAGATCCGGGAGAAGATCGGGGTCATGTTCGGCAACCCCGAGACCACGACCGGCGGCCGCGCGCTCAAGTTCTACAGCTCGGTGCGCATCGACATCCGGCGCATCGCCTCGATCAAGGAGGGCGACAACGTCACCGGCAGCCGGGCCAAGGTCAAGGTGGTCAAGAACAAGGTCGCGGCGCCGTTCCGCCAGGCCGAGTTCGACATCGACTACGGCGAGGGGATCTCGCGCCCGGGCGAGCTGGTCGACCTCGGCGTCGAGCACAAGATCGTGACCAAGAGCGGCGCATGGTTCAGCTACGGCGACGTCCGCATCGGCCAGGGACGCGAGAACGCCAAGCAGTTCCTGCGCGACAACCCCGACCTGACCGACGAGATCGAGGGGAGGCTCCGCGCCGCGCTCGGCCTCCCCGCCCCGGCCGCGCCGCAGCCGGTCGAGGCGGCGGCCGCCGAGGCCTCGTAGGCGCCGGCGAGGCCGGACGTCCGGCCGCTGGAGCCCGCGGTCCGGGCGAGGAGGAACCGATGACCACCTCGGCGCGCGCGTACGCGCACAGGATCGCCTCCCCCGTGCTCGCCGTCGTCCTGCTCGCCACCGCCGGCGCCGCGCCGGCGGGCGCGGTTGACCCGGGCTGGCGGCGAATCGACGTCGCCGGCACCGGCGTCCATGCCCTGCGCTACCTGCCGGCGAGCCTGCCTCCGGGGCCGGCGCCCGTGGTGGTGTTCCTCCACGGCTCGGGCTCCTCCCCCGAGCAGTGGCAGCCCCTGCTCGCGCCGGCGGCGGAGGCGGCCGGGGCGGTGGTCGTGGCCCCCAAGTCGGTGTCGAGCATCGGCTTCGGTCCGGGGCCCGACGACGAGACGATCGCGCAGAGCCTCGAGCGGCTCGGCGAGGAGATCGAGCTCGACCCGCAGCGGCTCTCGCTCGGCGGCCACTCCGCCGGCGGCGCCTACGCCGCCGTCCTCGGCTACGCCGGGCGGCTGCGCGTGGCCGGGGTCTTCCTCCTCGGCGCCCCCTACCGCATCGTCCTCGAGCGCGCCGACCTCGACGTCGCGCCGCCCGTGCGCATGGTCTACGGCGGCCTCGACCCCAACTACCAGGGCGGCCACGCCGCCGCCTACGGCCAGCAGTGGGACCGGCTGGTCGTGCCCTGGGAGCTGACCGTCAACGCCGGCTACGGGCACTCCGACTGGCCCGCCGAGACCCTCCCCGACGCGTTCGCGTTCCTGGTCGCCCAGCGCCATGCGACCCCGGGCGGCTGCATCGCGTCGGACACCCGGCTCTGCCTGCGCGGCGGCCGCTTCGCCGTCGAGGCGGAGTGGGCGACCACGTTCGGCACCTCGGGGCCGGCGCGGGTCGGCGCCGCGCGGACGCCCGACTCCGGCCTGTTCTGGTTCTTCCGCCCCGACAACTGGGAGATCCAGGTCAAGATCCTCGACGGCTGCGCGCTGACCGGCCACTTCTGGGTCTTCGCCTCGGCGACGACCAACGTCGAGTACACGCTGACCGTCACCGACCTCGCGGGCGGCGAGCCCGCCGTCTACCACCATCCCTTCGGCCCGCCGGCGCCGGCGATCACCGACACCCGGGCCCTGCCGTGCCCGTGAATCCACGCCGCTGACGCAGCGGCGTCGCACCGGAGCGCCGGCCGACCAGCCGCTCCGTCGGCTGCAAGGGGCGCCGGGGTGCGCGGACGCCGGACGATCGCCTCGTGGATCTCGCGCCCGACGTTTGGCCGGCGCGCTCCTTTGCCGTATCCTCCGCCCGGTCTCGACGAACCGATGGCGAAGGCGGAGGACGCGCCGAGGCGGACCGGCGGGCGCGCCCGGCGGTGGCGGCCGGGCCTGCTGATCGCGCTGGGGCTGATCGCCGTGGCGGCGGTCGTCGCGGCCGGCGGAGCGGCCGGCCAGGGCGAGGCGGCGGCCGCCGAGGCCGCGGCCCCAGCGCCCGACTACGGCTGGTTGAGCGTCGTGCCGCCGCTGGTCGCGATCGGCCTCGCGCTGATCTTCAAGGACGTCCTGGTCTCGCTCTTCCTCGGCGTCTTCTGCGGCGCGCTGATCCTCTACGACTGGAACCCGGTGACCGCGTTCGCGCGCGCGATCGACCGCTTCGTCGCCGGCGCGCTCGCCGATCCCGACCACGCCAAGATCGTCGTCTTCACCACGCTCCTCGGCGGCATGGTCGGGCTGATCGGGAGGAGCGGCGGCACCCGCGGCATCGTCGAGCGGATCGCGCCGTTCGCGACCAGCTCGCGGCGCGGCCAGCTCGCGACCTGGGTGATGGGCGTGCTGATCTTCTTCGACGACTACGCGAACACCCTGATCGTCGGCTCGACCATGCGGCCGATCACCGACAGGCTCCGCATCAGCCGCGAGAAGCTCGCCTACATCGTCGATTCGACCGCGGCGCCGGTGGCGAGCGTGATGCCGATCTCGACCTGGATCGGCTTCGAGGTCGGGCTGATCGGGGCGGCGATCGCCGGGCTCGGGCTCGACATCAACGCCTACGGCGTGTTCGTGGCCTCGATCCCCTACCGCTTCTACCCGATCTTCGCGCTGGTGCTCGGGTTCACGCTCGCCGCCACCGGCCGCGATTTCGGGCCGATGCTCCGCGCCGAGCGGCGCGCGGCCGCCGACGGCGCGCTGATCGCCCGCGGCGACGTCCCGCTCGCCGATTTCGCCTCCCCGGCCACCGAGCCGCCGCCGGGGATCCCGCACCGCGCGATCAACGCGCTGGCGCCGCTTCTGACCATGGTCGTGGTCACCGTCGGCGGCCTCTACACCTCGGGGCTCGCGGCGCTCGCCGCCGACGGCCGCGGGCGCGCCGACTTCCCGCGCCTCGGCGCCTGGCTGCGCGAGGTGTTCTCCGCCGCCGACCCCTACTCGACGCTGCTCTGGGGGAGCCTGGCCGCGGTGGTCGTCGCCGCCGCGCTGCCGCTCGCCCAGCGGCTGCTCACGATCCGCGAGGCGATGACCGGGATGGTCGAGGGCTTCCGCGCGATGCTCCTGGCGCTGGTCGTCCTGGTGCTCGCGTGGTCGATCGGCTCGACGTGCGAGGCGCTCGGCACCGCCGACTACCTGGTCGGGCTGACCGCGGGGGTGCTGTCGCCGCACTGGCTGCCGGCGCTGGTGTTCGTGATCTCGGCCGCGGTCGCGTTCGCCACCGGCAGCTCGTGGGGCTCGATGGCGATCCTGGTGCCGCTGGTGATCCCGATCAGCCACGGCCTGTCGCTCACCCACGGCCACCCGGTCGGCTCGGAGAGCTACACCGTGTTCCTGCTCGGCACGGTCTCCTCGGTGCTCGCCGGCACGGTCTGGGGCGACCACTGCTCGCCGATCTCGGACACCACGATCCTGTCCTCGATCGCCTCGGGCTCCGACCACATCGCGCACACCCGCACCCAGCTCCCGTACGCGCTCGCGATCGGCGCCCTCGGCGTCGTCGTCGGCGACGTCCCGACCGCGTTCGGCCTCTCGCCCTGGATCTCGCTCGCGGTCGGCACGGCGGTGATCGTCGGCGGCGTGCTCTGGCTCGGGGGGAGGAGCGGCCCGCCGGCGGCGGGCGGGCGGCCGGAGCCACGAAAGCGGCGCGACCTCGCCGACGTGGTGGGCACGTGGCGGGACGACCCGGAGACCCCCGAGGCGCTGGACGATCAGCGCCGGATCGATCCCGAGCCGCGCCGATGAAGGTCGCGGGGACTCGCGCGCCGGCAGCGGGCTACGGCGCGCGCGTTTCGGCCGGCGCCCGGTACTCGGCCGCCCGCTCGGGTCGCCCCCAGGCCTCGTAGAGCGCGACGAGCTGTTCGCGCGCCTGGCGGGTGGCGCCGGCGGTCGGGCCGGTGCTGCGGGCGAGGTTCTCGTAGGCGGCGAGCAGCAGCGGCTCGGCCTCGGCGCGGCGGCCGAGGTCGGAGAGGCAGCCGCCGACCACCGTCTCGGCGACGCTGATCCGCCAGTCGCCGGGCAGCAGGACGTCGCGCAGCACGGCCACGGCGCCGGTCGCCAGCGGCAGCGCCTCCGCGGCGCGGCCCTGGCGGCGGAGCAGCCGCGCCAGGCTCTGCTGGCTCTGGGCGACCAGCACGTGCTCGGGGCCGAAGTGCCGGCGGCGGATCGCGAGCGCCTCGCGGAACAGCGCCTCCGCCCCCGCCGGGTCCGCGCGCGCGCGCACGGTCGCCAGGTTGTTGAGGGTCTCGGCGAGGTCCGCGGGCGCGGCATCCGGCTCGCGGCGGATCGCCAGCGCCTGCCCGAACAGCGCCTCCGCCTCCTCGACCCGGCCCTGCTGGAAGCGCAGCGCCGCGAGGTCGTTGAGCGCCCGGCCGACGGCCGGGTGCCGCTCCCCGAACTCGGCGCGGGAGCCGTCCAGCGACTGCCGGTAGCGGGTCTCGGCAGCGGCGAGATCGCCGGCATCGTAGAACGCGATCGCCAGCTCGTGCAGGGTCTCGAGCTCGGCGCGCCGGTCGCTGCCGGCGCGCTCGAGCGCGAGCGAAGACTCGAGCAGCGGGATCGCCTGCTCGGGCAGGCCGAGGTTGCGGAACGCGACCCCGATCGTCCGCTGCATCCCCGCGCGCACGGCCGGGTCCGGGAAGTCGCGCTCGACCCGCGCCGCCGCGCGCTCGAGGATCACCCGCGCGTCCAGCTCGCCCGGGCGCAGGGGATCGGAGCGCTCGAACAGCTCGACCAGGAGCGCCGTGGTCTGCTCGGCGCGCTCGCGCTCGACCTCGGCGACCGCGAGCGCCGCCTCGGCGCGCGACTTCTCCCACGCCAGCCAGCCGCCGAGCGCGAGCAGCGCGACGAGCGCCGCCGCGGTCGCCGCCAGCGGCCAGCGCCAGCGGCGCGCGAACTTGCCCGCGCGGTAGGCGAGCGTGCCCCGGCGCGCGCGCACCGGCAGC
>CAZNIX010000378.1:0-5058 GCA_964573125.1 uncultured Thermoanaerobaculia bacterium | reverse complement strand
GGCCCCTCCCCCGAGTCGCCGCTTCGCGGCGCGCGCCTGTGGGCGCGTGTCCTGCTGCCACCGATCGAGTGGGTGAGATTGCGAGGCTATGCGCTTGCCGGGGCCGGGTCGTGCGCGGGCGCGGTGGCGCCCACGACGGCGTCGGGCAGGACGACCGAGAACGTCGTCCCGCGGCCGGGCTCGCTCGCCACCTCGACCCGGCCGCCGTGGTTCTTGGCGATGCGATCGACGATCGCGAGCCCGAGCCCGGTGCCGCCCTTGCGCGTCGAGTAGAAGAGGTCGAACACCCGGCCGAGCTCCGCCGGCGGGATGCCGACGCCGTTGTCCGCGACCGCGAGCACCGCGGCCGTTCCCCGGCGCTCGGCCGCCAGACGCACCACCGGCGGCCGCCCCGAGCCCTCGGTGGCGGCGAGCGCGTTGTGGGCGAGGTTGAGCAGGAGCTGGCGCACCTGCGCCGGGTCGACCCGCAGCCGGGCGCCGCCGGTCGAGTCGTCGGTCTCGATGCGCACGCCGCGGCTCCTCGCCGCGCCCCACAGCACCTGGCGCGTGCGCTCGAGCAGCTCCGGCGCCGGCACTTCCTCGAGCTCCGGCGGCCGCGGCCGGGCATAGGAGAGGAAGTCGGTGACCAGCCGCTCGAGGCGGCCGATCTCGCCGCGGGTGATCTCGAGCAGCCGCCGCCCGCTCCCCCCCGCGCCGGCGCCGCCCAGCTCCTCGCCGAGCATCTGCATGTTGAGGCTGAGCGAGTTGAGCGGGTTGCGGATCTCGTGCGCGAGCCCGGAGGCGAGGGTGCCGATGTAGGCCATCCGCTCGGCCTCCGCGGCCTGCTGCTCGAAGCGCCGCGAGCGCCGGTAGAGCAGCCAGATGATCAGGTAGGCCGAGACCAGCAGCGCCACCGTCACCGCGCCGATCACCGACGTCTCGCGGGTCAGGTCCCGGCGCAGGGCTTCGATGCGGACGCGCAGCGCCTCGGGGTCGACCCCGACCTGGAGGGTGCCGACGTCGCCGATCGGCACCTGGATGTCGGGCACCTCGTAGCTGAACGACTCCTCGCGCAGGACCTCGCGCCGCGGCCCGGCGCCGGGCGCCAGCTCGGGCGAGTCGAGCGGCACCTCGAGCCCGGGGTCGACCGGCACCCGCGCCTCGGTGGTCAGGGTGTAGACCAGCCGCCCCTCGCGGTCGCGCACCTCCACCGAGTGCACGAACTCGCGCTCGCGCAGCAGGGCGTCGATGTAGGTCTCGGCCACCGCCTCGGTCGCGAGCGCGGTGTAGAGGTCGTCGCCGCGCCCGGCGGTCGAGCCGGCGATCTGCTCGGCCAGCGTCTCCGCCTCGAGCCGCGTCTCGAGCAGCACGCGCTCGATCTCGCGCTGCGACAGCGAGCGGAAGATCAGCCAGCCGAAGAGCGCGATGTCGAAGAGCAGGAACAGGCCGAAGGCGAGCGAGGCGATCAGGAGGCGGCGGGAGACGAGGGAGCCGCGGTCCACGGCCGGGCAGCATAGCACCGTCTCGGCCTGGGTGGCCGGAGAGATATCTTAGTCGTCCTCACTGAGATCTCTTGACATGATCTGGAATATGTCCTATCATTTGAGCGTCCGAGGCTAATGACCGCGGCGAGGCCCGGACTGGCCCCCCGCGAGAAGCGATCAACCGACCCTGAGGCGACCGAAGGAGGAGACACCATGCAGACCGCCATCGCCCGTTGGACCCCGACCGACCTGTTCCGGCACCGCTTCGACCGCGTCTTCGACCAGGCGTTCGGCGGCATCTTCGACACCGCCCGCGCCGGCGAGGAAGTCGGCAACCGCGGCTGGCTGCCGGCGGTGGACGTGCGCGAGACCGAGGACGCACTGACCCTGTTCGTCGAGCTGCCGGGCGTCAAGCGCGAGGACGTCGACATCACGGTCGAGAACCGGACGCTGACCGTGCGCGGCGAGCGCAAGTTCGAGCAGGACGTCGAGCGCGAGAACTACCACCGCATCGAGCGCGCCTACGGCGACTTCACGCGCACCTTCACGCTGCCGGCCAACGTCCAGGCCGACCACGTCAAGGCGACCTTCGCCGACGGCGTGCTGACCATCGAGCTGCCCAAGGCCGAGGAGTCCAAGCCGCGCAAGATCGCGATCAAGTGAGGGCCTTTTTCGGAGGGGGGCGGCGCTCAGCGCCGCCGCGCGGCCCTTCGGCCGCGGGGCCGGGCCGGCGCCCACGGCACGACCTGCCCGGCCCCTGAAGCGGACCTCCCCCGCGCGAGTGACGGTCTTGGCTCAAGGTGGCGCGGGTCCGCCGCCCGCGAGCCGGCGGGCGTCCCGACGCACGGCGTTCGGTGGGTTTGACCACCGCACCCCGCGGGGGTACGATCCCGCCAGTCCTCGGACCCGCGAGCGCCCGCGCATGCCCGCCTACCATCACCGGCTCCGACCCGCCGCGCCGCTGGCCCTCGCCGCGGTTCTCCTCGCGGCCGCCGGCTGCGATCGCGAGCCGGTCGCCGGCGAGACAACCGCCGCCGGCGAGCCGCGCCGGGGCGGGCAGGTCGTGATCGCGATGAGCGCCGACATCGCCGGCGTCAACCAGCTCATCCACGCGAGCAACCACCCGACCGAATCGGTGCTGCGCCACCTCTACCTCCAGCTCGTGCGCGAGAACGCCGATTTCGAGAGCGGTCCGCCCAGCTTCCGCCCCGACCTGGCGCGGAGCTGGGAGTGGTCGGACGACCACGAGACCGTGACCTTCCACCTGCGCGACGACGCGGTGTGGAGCGACGGCGAGCCGGTCACCGCCGCCGACGTCCGCTTCACCTGGCAGGCACAGATCCACCCCGACATCGCCTGGGACACCGCCTACTACAAGGAGGCGATCACCGACGTCGAGGTGGTCGACCCCCACACCGTCCGCGTTCACTTCAGCCGCGTCTATCCGAGCCAGATGCTCGAGCTGACCGAGGGCTACATCCTGCCCGAGCACGTCTTCGGGAAGATCCCGTTCTCGGAGTGGCGCACCCACGGGCAGTGGTTCCGCGATCACGCGGTCTACGCCGGGCCGTTCGTGCTCGAGTCGTGGACGCCGCAGCAGGAGATCGTGCTCGCGCGCAACGAGCGCTACTACGATCCCGAGCGGCCGCGCCTCGACCGCGCGATCATCCGGGTCATCCCCGACCCCGCGAGCCGGGTCACTCAGCTCCTCGCCGGCGCCGTCGACTTCACCGACAGCCTGGCGCCCGACGACGTCCCCCGGGTGGAGCGCGACTCGCGGCTGCAGGTGATCGACTTCTGGGGGCCCTCGTTCATCTACATCGGCTGGAACCTGCGCCGCTCGCCGTTCGACGACCCCGCGGTGCGCCTGGCGCTGACCCTCGGCATCGACCGCCAGACCGTGGTCGACAACGTGTGGGGGAGGTTCGGGCGGGTCAGCCACTCGCCGGTGCTCCAGAACGTCTGGATCTACGACCGCACGCTGGTGCCCCACTCCTACGACCCCGAGCGCGCGAAGCGCCTGCTCGCCGAGCGCGGCTGGGCCGACCACGACGGCGACGGCGTGCTCGACAAGGGCGGTCGGCGGTTGTCGCTTGAGCTGTTGACCAACGTCGACAACCGCCAGCGCGTCGACGCCACGCTGCTGATACAGAGCCATCTCGCGCGCATCGGCGTCGAGGTGGTGCCGCGCGCGCTCGAGTTCCAGAGTTTCGTCACGCGTTCCAACGAAGGCGACTTCGACGCGATCATCGGCGCCTGGACAATGCCCACCGGACTCGACTTCCGCGCCTTCTTCCACAGCGACGAGATCGCCGACGGCAGCAACTTCATCGGCTACTCGAACCCCGAGGTCGACGAGCTGCTCGACGTGATCCGCGTCCAGGCCGAGATGGCCGACGCCGAGCCGCTCCTGCTCCGCCTCCAGCAGGAGCTGCACCGCGACCTGCCCTACACGTACCTGTGGGAGTCGAAGCGCGCGGTCGGGATCAACCGGCGGGTCCACGACGCCGACCCCAACGTGCTCTACGTCCACTACAACCTGTATGACTGGTGGGTTGAGGCGGATCGCTAGCCGAGTGCGGGCAGCGTGATCGGCTACGTCGTGCGCCGGTTGGGCGCCTCGCTGCTGCTCCTGCTGCTCCTGGTCAGCCTCGTCTTCCTGCTCCTCCACGCCGTCCCCGGCGACCCGCTCAACGCGCTCGCCGGCGGCCAGACCGAGCGCCTGAGCGCCGAGCAGCGGGCTCACCTCGCGCGGGTCTACGGCCTCGACCGCCCGCTCGGCGCCCAGTACCTCTCCTGGCTCGCGGCCGCGGCGCGCGGCGACTGGGGGATCTCGATCAGCCGCCAGCGGCCGGTGGCGCGGGTGATCGCCGAGGCGCTGCCGGCGACCGCGCTGCTCGCGGTCGCCGCTCTCGCGGTCGAGTACGCGCTCGCCCTGCCGCTCGGCATCTGGGCCGCGCGGCGGCGCGGCGCCGCGCCCGACAAGCTCGTGCGCGCCGGCGGCCTCCTGCTCTACGCCCTGCCCGGTTTCTGGGTCGCGCTGATGGCGGTCTACGCGTTCGCCTACCTGCTCCCGATCTTCCCCGCCAGCCACGCCGCCGCCGCCGGCGCGGCGGCGCTACCGCCGCTCGACCGCCTCGCCGACCGCCTCCATCACCTGGCGCTCCCGGCGCTGGTGCTCGGCGCGGCCACCGCCGGCGGCACCGTGCGCTACGTCCGCAACAGCCTGCTCGGGGTGCTCGGACAGGACTACATCCGCACCGCCCGCGCCGTCGGCGTCTCCGAGCGGCGGGTGCTGTGGGTGCACGCGATGCGCCCGGCGCTGGCGCCGCTGCTCCAGCTCCTCGGCACGACGTTCCCGTCGCTCCTCAACGGCGTGCTGGTGATCGAGGTGATCTTCTCCTGGCCCGGGATCGGGCGGCTCGCGATCGAGGCGATCCGCACCCTCGACTACCCGCTGGTGCTCGCGATCACCGCGCTCGCCGGCGTCCTGGTGGTCGCCGGTAACCTGGCCGCCGACCTGCTCCACGCCGCCGCCGACCCGCGCGTGCGCGACGCGCTGGTGGACACGCCGTGAGCGCGCGCGCGGGCCGCC
>CAZNIX010000377.1:0-5059 GCA_964573125.1 uncultured Thermoanaerobaculia bacterium | reverse complement strand
GAGCCGTCCGGGCTCGCCTCGCGCTGAGCCGCGACGGCGCAAGACCGCGCCGCGCCGCGGCCACGTCGGGCCGCCCGGGCCGCCCGGACCGCCGGGGCGGTACGATCGCCCTGCGATCACACCCTGGAGGCTTCATCATGCGCCGTCTCCCGACCCGTGCCGCCGCGCTCGCCCTCACCCTCGCCCTCGCCCTCCCGCTCGCCGCCGCCGCCCCGGCCCGCGCCGGGCTCGACGACCTGCCGGAGCTGGCGCTCGAGGCGATCGCCGGCGGGCTCGCCGCCCCGGTGGCGGTGACCCACGCTGGCAACGGCCGGCTGTTCATCACGCTCCAGGACGGGCGGATCGTGATCCACGACGGCGCCGGCGTGCTGCCGACCCCGTTCCTCGACATCCGCAGCCGGGTGCGCTCGACGGGCAGCGAGCAGGGGCTGCTCAGCGTCGCGTTCCACCCCGGCTACCCGGCGGTGCCGTTCTTCTACGTCGACTACACCGACCTCGACGGCGACACCGTCGTCGCGCGCTACCAGGTCTCCTCCGACCCCGACCGCGCACTCGCCGGCAGCGAGCTGGTCCTGCTCGCGATCGACCAGCCGTTCGCCAACCACAACGGCGGCCAGCTCCAGTTCGGGCCCGACGGCTACCTCTACATCGGCATGGGCGACGGCGGCTCGGGCGACGACCCGCAGTGCCACGCCCAGCGCGGCGAGTCGCTGCTCGGCAAGCTCCTGCGCATCGATGTCGACGGCGGCGGCGGGCAGCAGCCCTATGGCATCCCGCCCGACAACCCGTTCGCCGGCCCGGGCGGCCCGCGCGACGAGATCTGGGCGCTCGGCCTGCGCAACCCGTGGCGCTTCTCGTTCGACCGGCTGACCGGCGACCTCTTGCTCGCCGACGTCGGCCAGGACATGCGCGAGGAGATCGACTTCCAGCCGGCGTCGTCGAACGGCGGCCAGAACTACGGCTGGAAGCGGGTCGAGGGGTTCGTCTGCCGCGGCGGCGTCTCGGGCTGCCCGGGCGGCGTGCCGGAGTGCAACTCGCCGGCGCTGACGCCGCCGATCCTCGACTACGGCCACGGCGGCGGCCGCTGCGCGGTGGTCGGCGGCCACGTCTACCGCGGCGACGCGATCCCCGGCCTCGCCGGTCTCTACCTCTACGGCGACTTCTGCAGCGGCGAGCTGTGGGCCGCGGCGCGCCAGGGCGGCGTCTGGCAGAGCCGGCCGCTCGACGTCTCGCTGCCTCTCCTCTCGAGCTTCGGCGAGGACGTCGACGGCGAGCTGGTCCTGACCTCGCTCTCGGGCGCCGTCTACCGGCTCACCGGGCCGGGCGGGCCGCCGCCGCCCCCGCCGCCTCCGCCGCCACCGCCTCCACCCCCACCCCCGCCCCCCGAGCCGGGAGCGCTCGAGCTGGCGCAGGCCGCCTACGAGGCAGCCGAGGCCTCCGGCGCGCTGACCGTGACCGCCCGCCGGGTCGGCGGCGACGACGGCGCGGTCGCGGTGCAGTTCGCGGCCGAGCCGGGTACGGCGACCGCCGGCGCCGACTTCACCGCCGTCGCGGGCACCCTCAACTGGGCCGACGGCGACGCCGCCGACAAGAGCTTCACCGTGCCGCTGCTCGACGACGGCGAGATCGAGCCCGACGAGACCTTCACCGTCGCCCTCGCCGATCCCACCGGCGGGGCGACCCTCGGCTCGCCCGCGGCCGCGACGGTCACGATCCACGACGACGACCTGCCGCCCGGCCCGTGCGTCGAGAGCGCCACCGTCCTCTGCCTGCTCGGCGACCGCTTCCGGGTCGAGGCGAGATGGGAGGACCACGCCGGCGGCGGCGGCCCCGGCCGCGCCGAGCTCTTCACCGGCGAGTCGGGCTGGTTCTGGTTCTTCAACCCCGCGAACACCGAGTTGGTGGTCAAGGTCCGTGACGCCTGCGTCCCGCCGTTCGACCGCTTCTGGTTCTTCGCCGCCGGCCTGACCGACGTCGGCGTCACCCTCACCGTCGCCGACACCGAAGCGCGCATCGTCCGCCGCTACGAGAACCCGCGCGGCCGGGCGTTCGCGCCGGTCCAGGACACCAACGCGTTCGCCACCTGCCCATGACGGCTCCCGCGCCGTGGGCGCTCACGACCTCCGGCGCACGGCGAGTGGCGCAGTGCCGCCACCGCGCGCGGCGCGCCGGGTCGGATACGATCGCCCGCCCTCAGCCGGAGGTTCCGATGGTCGACGACCGCTCCTCCCGCCCCGCCGTTTCCGCCCTCCCGATCGTCCCGATCCTGCTGGTCTTCCTCGGCCTCGTCGCTGCGGCGCCGGCCGGCGCCGGCCTCGACGACCTGCCCAACCTGACCCTGGTGCCGCTCGCGAGCGGTCTCGGCGCGGGCGCGATCGCGGTCACCCACGCCGGCGACCAACGCCTGTTCATCACCCTCAAGGACGGGCGGATCGTGATCCACGACGGCGCGCGGATCCTGCCCGAGCCGTTCCTCGACCTCCGCGCCCTGGTCCTCTCCGACACCCTCGAGCGGGGGTTGTTCAGCGTCGCGTTCCACCCCGGCTATCCGGCGACGCCGTTCTTCTACCTCGCCTACACCGACCTCCAGGGCGACGTCGTGGTCGCCCGCTACGAGGTCGATCCCGCCGACCCCGACCGCGCGCTCCCGGACGGCGCGCTCACCCTGCTCACGGTCGCTCAGCCGTCGCCGATCCACCAGGGCGGCCAGCTCCAGTTCGGGCCCGACGGCTACCTCTACATCGGTTTGGGCGACGGCGGCGGGCCCGGCGATCCGCAGTGCCAGGCCCAGCGCGGCGAGTCGCTCCTCGGCAAGCTCCTGCGCCTCGACGTCGACGGCGAGCAGCCCTACGCCATCCCGCCCGACAACCCGTTCGCCGGGCCCGGCGATCCGCGCGACGAGATCTGGGCGCTCGGCCTGCGCAACCCGTGGCGCTTCTCCTTCGACCGGCTGACCGGCGACCTCTACCTGGGCGACGTCGGCCAGGGCGCGCGCGAGGAGATCGACCACCAGCCGGCGGCGGCGGCCGGCGGCCGGAACTACGGCTGGAAGCGGATGGAGGGCAATTTCTGCCACACCGTCTTCACCGGCTGCCCGCCCGGCGTGCCGCCCTGCGGCTCGCCGGCGTTGACGCCGCCGATCCTCGACTACGAGCACGCCGCGGGCCGGTGCGCGGTGATCGGCGGCTACGTCTACCGCGGCACCGCCCTCCCCGCGCTCTCCGGCCTCTACCTCTACGGCGACTTGTGTACGGGCGAGCTGTGGGCCGCCGGCGAGGAGGACGGCGTCTGGCGGAGCGAGCTGCTCTCGGCGGCGCTGCCGTTGCTCACCAGCTTCGGCGAGGACATCGCGGGCGAGCTGGTCCTGACCAGCCTCGGGGGCTCCGTCCACCGGCTCGCCAGCGTCGAGGGGCCGGCCGGGGGCACGCTCCGCCTGACGCAGGCGGTCTACCAAGCCGGCGAGGCCTCGGGCGCGTTGACCGTCACGGTGCGCCGGATCGGCGGCGACGGGGCGGTGACGGTCGAGTTCGCCGCCGAGCCGGGGACGGCCGCGGCGGGCGAGGACTTCACCGCCGTCGCCGGCACCCTCTCTTGGGCCGACGGCGACAGCGCCGACAAGAGCTTCGCCGTGCCGCTCGTCGACGACGCCGAGATCGAGCCCGAAGAGACCTTCACCGTCGTCCTCGCCGACCCGACCGGCGGCGCGGTGCTCGGCTCGCCCGCGGCGGCGACGGTCACGATCCTCGACGACGACCTGCCCCCCGGCCCGTGCGTCGAGAGCCCGACCGTCCTCTGCCTGCTCGGCGACCGCTTCCGCGTCGAGGCCGCGTGGGAGGACCACGCCGGCGGCCGCGGCCCCGGCCGCGCCGAGCGCTTCACCGGCGAGTCGGGCTGGTTCTGGTTCTTCAACCCCGCGAACACCGAGCTGGTGGTCAAGGTCCGCGACGCCTGCGTCCCGCCGTTCGATCGCTTCTGGTTCTTCGCCGCCGGCCTGACCAACGTCGGCGTCACCCTCACCGTCGCCGACACCGAGGCGCGGGTGGTCCGCCGCTACGAGAACCCGCGCGGCCAACCCTTCGCGCCGGTCCAGGACACCAACGCGTTCGCGACTTGCCCGTAGGCCGGTCGGCGCGGCACCGCCGCCCGCGGACCGGGGCCCGAGCGCGGAGGCTTGACAAATACTACCAAGGTAGTACTATGCCGGTAGTCTAGAGCGCCGGCGGGGCGAAACGAACGCCTCCGCCGGCCGTATGCGGAAGGGAGACGGACCGGACCATGAGCACTCGATACCGACTCGGGGACCTGCAGCTCGCGATCATGCGGGTCCTCTGGGAGCGCGGCGAGGCGGCGGTGGCCGAGGTGCACGCCGCGCTCGAGGCCGAGCGCGGACTCGCCCCGACCACGATCGCTACCATGCTGACCAAGATGGAAGACAAGGGGGTCGTCGCCCACCGCAGCGAGGGGCGGCGCTTCCTCTACCGGCCGACGGTGAGCGAGGAGGCGGTGCAGCGGGAGATGCTCGCCGAGCTGACCGAGCGGCTGTTCCTGGGCGACGTCACCGCGGTGGTCTCGACCCTGCTCGCCGAGCCCGACATCGACCGCGACGAGCTGGCCGCCCTGCGCCAACTGATCGACCGCCGCGAGCGCGGCACCCGAGGGGAGGAGTAGATGTTCACCGGGATGTTCGGCGTGGCCCTGAGCGAGATGCTCGGCGACCTGTCCTGGACGCGCGCGGCGGACCTCGCCGCCGCCTGGCTCGCCACCTACTGGCTGCACAGCGGCCTGCTCCTCGGCGGCGCCTGGCTCGCCGGCCGCGCGCTCGGCCACCGCAGACTCGCGGTGCAGGAGACCCTGTGGAAGGCCGCGCTCGCCGGCGGCCTCCTCACCGCCACCCTCCAGGTCGGATTCGGCTGGCAGCCGCTCGCCGGCGGCTGGACGCTGCCGGCGGCGGACCCGGCGGAGACTGCTGGCTCGCTGGCCTCGCTCGCCGGCGCCGGAGGCGCGGCGGGTGCGGCGGAGAGCGTCGCCACCGCGCGGACGCCGGCGGCGCGAGCCGCCG
>CAZNIX010000376.1:0-5068 GCA_964573125.1 uncultured Thermoanaerobaculia bacterium | reverse complement strand
CGGCCTCCGCTCCGGCCGCGCTCGGCACGGGCGCGGCGACCTGGCCAGGCGGAGCGGTCGCGGTCGGACCCGACGGAGTCATCGCGCCCGCACTCGCTGGCGGCGATCCCGAGCAGGTGACTGCCGCGCTGCTCGCCCTGGTCGCGCCGGCCCTCGAAGGCGACGGCCTCGGCGCCGCCTTCGCCCCCGCCGCCGACCCGCGGATCGAGCAGACCGCCGCCCGGCTCCTCGCCGCGATCGGCAACCTCGGACTGGAGGGGGAGCCCGCCGGGACGGCACCGGCGGCCGCCGGCGCGGACGCCGCCGGCGTCGAGTTGCAGGCGGAGCCGGCCCGAAGCCCGGGGGCGGGCGCCACCGGCGCCTCCACCCGGCCGTGAACGAGGAGTCCACGCCATGAACGAACCCACCCTGCTCGCCGAGACCCCCGCCGCCCCCGCCGCAGTGCGCTTCCCGGGCGTGCCGGTGGCGATGGACGGCACCGCCGCGGTGGTCGCGATGGAGACCGCCGCCGGCGAGGCCGCCGGCGCCTACCCGATCACGCCCTCGACCCAGATGGGGGAGGGCTGGGCGCTCGCCGCCGCCGAGGGCAAGCTCAACGTCCACGGCCGCCGCTTGATCTTCTTCGAGCCCGAGGGCGAGCACGCCGCCGCCGCGGTCACCGCCGGCATGGCGATGATGGGCCTGCGCTCCGCCAACTTCTCCTCCGGCCAGGGCATCGCCTACATGCACGAGTCGCTCTACGCCGCGGTCGGCAAGCGCCTGACCTACGTGCTCAACATGGCGTGCCGGGCGATGACCAAGCACGCGCTCAACGTCCACGCCGGCCACGACGACTACCACGCGATCGACGACACCGGCTTCTTCCAGCTCTTCGCGCGCGACGCCCAGGCCGCGGCCGACCTCGACCTGATCGCCCATCGCATCGCCGAGCTGGCGCTCACCCCCGGCGTCTGCGCCCAGGACGGCTTTCTGACCAGCCACGTCATCGAGTCGATCCGGCTCCCCGAGCGGGACCTCGTGCGCGCCTACCTCGGCGACCCGGCCGACCTGATCGAGTCGCCGACCCCGGCCCAGAAGCTCGTCTACGGCGAGCGCCGCCGCCGCATCCCCGAGGTCTTCGACCTTGACAACCCGATGATGATCGGCGTCGTCCAGAACCAGGACAGCTACGCCCAGGGGGTGGCCTCGCAACGGCCGTTCTTCTTCGATCACGTCGCCGGGCTGACCGAGCGCGCGATGGCGGAGTACGCCGCGCTCACCGGCCGCCGCTACGAGCGCGTCTCCGGCTACCGCTGCGACGACGCCGAGGTCGTGCTCGTCGGCCAGGGGTCGGTGGTCGGCAACGCCGAGGCGCTCGCCGACCACATGCGCGCGGCCCACGGCGTGCGCGTCGGCGTGGTCGACCTGACGATGTTCCGGCCGTTCCCGGCCGACGGCGTGGCGCGCCTCCTCGCCGGCAAGCGCGCGGTGCTCGTCCTCGAGCGGGTCGACCAGCCGCTCGCGGTCGATCCGCCGCTCCTGCGCGAGATCCGCGCCGCGATGACCCAGGCGGTCGAGAACGGCCGCGCGGCGGCGGCCGGGTCGGAGGCGATCCCCTACCCGGGCGTGCCGCCGTGCCGGGCCGAAGAGGTCCCCGACTTCTACTCCGGCTGCTACGGCCTGGGCAGCCGCGACCTCCAGCCCGGCGATCTGCTGGCCGCGGTCGAGAACATGCTACCCGGCGGCCGCGGCCGCCGGCGCTTCTACCTCGGCATCGAGTTCATCCGCGGCGGCGAGGTGCCCGCGGAGCTGGCGCGCTGGCAGGAGCGGGTGCTCGAGGCCTACCCGGAGGTCGCGGGCCTCGCGCTGCCGCCCGAGGAGAACGTCGACCTCCTGCCCGAGGACTCGGTCGCGGTGCGCATCCACTCGGTCGGCGGCTGGGGCGCGATCACCATGGGCAAGAACCTGACGCTGACGCTCTTCGAGCTGCTCGGGCTCAACGTCAAGTCCAACCCCAAGTACGGCTCGGAGAAAAAGGGCCAGCCGACCACGTTCTACGGCGTCTTCTCACACGCGCCGATCAAGGTCAACTGCGAGCTCAAGCACGTCGACGTCGTGCTCTCGCCCGACCCCAACGTCCACCGCCACTCGAACCCGCTCGCCGGCATCGCCTCCGGCGGCGTGCTGGTGATCCAGAGCGACCTCGAGCCGGCGGCGCTCTGGGCCTCCTTCCCGGCCTGGCTGCAGCGGATCGTGCGCGAGAAGGAGGTCAGGGTCTTCCACCTCGACGCGTTCGCGATCGCGCGCGCCGAGACCGACCAGCCCGACCTCCAGTTCCGGATGCAGGGCGCGGCGTTCCACGGCGCGTTCTTCCGCTGCTCGGGGCTGATGGCGCGCGAGGGGCTCGACGAGGCGACGCTGTTCGCGACCATCCGCAAGCAGCTCGACAAGAAGTTCGGCCACCGCGGCGCGCAGGTGGTCGAGGACAACTTCCGGGTCATCCGCCGCGGCTTCGACGAGGTCGAGGAGCTGGAGTGGGCGGGGCTCCCCGACGCCGCCGAGGCGGCGGCGCCGGCGGCGCTCGAGCCGCCGTGGTACCTCGACCGCGCGGTCGACACCGCCGAGGGCGCCGCCGACCCGTTCCGTTTCCTCCACCAGGTGTGCGCGCTCTACAAGCAGGGCGCCGACCCGATCGCGGACCCGTTCGCGGCGCTGTCGGCGATCCCGGCGGCGACCGGCGTCTTCCGAGACATGACCGACATCCGCTTCGAGGTGCCGGAGTTCATCGCCGAAAAGTGCACCGGCTGCGGCCAGTGCTGGACCCAGTGCCCGGACGCCGCGATCCCCGGCCTGGTGGTCGAGATCGAGCCGATGATCCGCGCTGGCTTCAGCGGCGACGGCAACGGCGGCGCGAGCGCGGCGGCCGGGCGGCTGATCGGCCCGCTCGCCGGCGAGGTACGGCGCATCCTGCGCGCGGAGGCCGAGCCGCCTCTCTTCGCCGCGGCGCTCGCCCGTGCTTACCCGGCGGTCGCGGACGGCCTCGGCCTCGACGCCGGGGCGCGCCGTGACCTCGACGCCGAGTTCGACGCCGCCGCGGCGCGCCTCGCCGAGTTCCCGCTCGCGAAGACGGCGCCGTTTTTCACCGTCCCCGAGCGCAAGCAGGAGGGCGCGGGCGGGCTCCTCGCGGTGACCGTCAACCCCTACGCCTGCAAGGGGTGCAACCTGTGCGTCGAGGTCTGCCCGGACGACGCCTTGGTCACGGTCAAGCAGGACGAGCCGACGGTCGAGAAGCTCCGCCGCAACTGGTCGCTCTGGCAGCACCTGCCCGACACCCCCGACCGCTACCTCCAGGTCACCGACCTCGACCGCGGCATCGGCGTGCTCCACACCCTGCTGCTCAAGAAGCGCCACTACCACTCGATGGTCGGCGGCGACGGCGCCTGCATGGGCTGCGGCGAGAAGACCGGCGTCCACCTGATCGTGTCGACGATCGAGGCGGCGATGCGCCCGCGCGCGGCCGAGTTCGTCGGCCGCCTCGAGGGTCTCATCGCGGGGCTGCGGCGCAAGGCCGGCGAGCTGGTGACCGTCGCCGCCGACCTCGACCTCGAGGAGATCCCCGCCGGCGGACCCGGCGGGGACGGCGGGCTCCACGTCGACCTCGAGATCCACGGCGCGGCAGGCGAGCGGCTGGCCCGCCTCACCCGGCTGACCCGCGCGCTCGAGGACCTGCGCTGGCGCTACGTGCGCGGGCCCTCCGGGCGCGGCCGGGCGAGCCTGGGGATCGCCAACGCCACCGGCTGCTCGTCGGTGTGGGGCAGCTCCTACCCGTTCAACCCCTACCCCTACCCGTGGACCAACCACCTGTTCCAGGACGCGCCGTCGGTCGCGATCGGGATCTTCGAGGGGCTGATGCGGAAGATGGCCGACGCCTTCGCGGCGGTGCGCAAGGCCGAGCTGGAGCTGGCCGACGGCTACGACCCGGCGGTTGACGACCGCTTCTTCCAGGGCTTCGACTGGCGCGACTTCACCGACTACGAGTTCCGGCTCTGCCCGCCGATCATCGCGCTCGGCGGCGACGGCGCGATGCTCGACATCGGCTTCCAGAACGCCTCGCGGCTGATGGCCTCGGGCAAGCCGATCCGGGTGGTCGTGCTCGACACCCAGGTCTACTCCAACACCGGCGGCCAGGCGTGCACGAGCGGCTTCAAGGGCCAGATCTCGGACATGGCCGCCTACGGCGCCGCCCGCCACGGCAAGGAGGAGCAGCGCAAGGAGATGGCCCTGATCGCGATGGCGCACCGGTCGAGCTACGTGGTGCAGACCTCGCAGGCGCTGCCCGCGCATCTGGTCGGCGGCGTGCTGCGCGCCCTCAACTCGCGGCGGCCGGCGCTGATCAACGTCTACAGCCCGTGCCAGGCCGAGCACGGGCTGCCCGACTCGGCCTCGGCCGCCGCCGCCAAGCTCGCGCTCGAGGGGCGCGCGTTCCCGTGCCTGGTCTACGACCCCGACGCCGGCCAAACCACCGCCGAGCGGCTCGACCTCGACGGCAACCCGGCGCTCGCCGACGACTGGCCGACCTACGAGCTGAGCTACGCCGAGAACGGCGAGCCGCGCACGCTCACCCTCCCTCTGACCACCGCCGACTGGGCGGCGACCGAGCCGCGCTTCGCCCATCACTTCAAGAGCGTCGAGCGCGCGGAGTGGAGCGACACGATGGTGCCGTTCCACGAGTACCTCGCGCTCGACGCCGCGGCGCGCGCGGGCAAGGTGCCGTTCCTCCACGTGCTCGAGGCCGGCGGCGGGCTCGGGCGGAAGGTGGCGTCGGCGGAGATGGTCGAGCTGGTCGAGGACCGGCTCGACCTCTGGAACGAGCTGCGCGAGCTGGCCGGCGTCAAGGTGCCGTCGAAGGTGCGGCAGAAGCTGGTGCGGCCGGTCGAGCGCGAGCTGCGCGCGGAGATCGAGGCGCTCAAGAGCGACTACGAGGCGCGGATCGCCGACCTCAAGGCGCGCTACCCGGCGGCGATCGTGAGGAAGATCGCCGAGGCGCTGGTCGCGGGGGGCGGCGGGCTGGCGGGGCCCGGGCTGCCGG